>DASTGK010000452.1:0-13427 GCA_035719085.1 Anaeromyxobacteraceae bacterium | reverse complement strand
GGTTGTTCGAGATCTCCTGCGGGCGCAGGACGATCTGCTTGCGGTAGCGGTCGAGGTCCTTGCGGTAGCGCACCTGCCGCTCCGGCGAGAGCGTCACCGCCGAGGCCGAGGCGAAGCGGAGCTTGCCCGAGTCGAGCATGTCGATCATGCCGTCCTGGATGAGCTCGGTGTAGGCCGTCATCCCCTCGAACGGCCCCTGGTTCAGCCCGGCCAGCACCGCGTTCGGGATGTTGCCGACGCCCGACTGGATGGGCGTGAGCGTCCTCGGCAGCCGCCCGTGGCGCACCTCGTCCTCGAGGAAGGCGAGGATGTGGCCGGCGATGCGGTGGTGCACCTCCTCCGGCGGCTTGAAGGCGCTGCTCCGGTCCGGGCCGTCGGTGAGCACCACGGCCGCCACCTTGCGCGGGTCGATGCGGACGAAGGGGGAGCCGCAGCGGCTGTCGGCGGCGTAGACCGGGATCTCGCGCCGCTCGCCGTGGCGGCCGGAGAGGCTGAAGACGTCGTGCATCCCCTCGTAGCGCTCGTCGACCCAGGCGTTGACCTCGAGGATCACCCTCTCGGCCGTCTCCAGGTAGACGTTGCTCGCCCCCACCGACGAGCCGAGCACGAGCGACCCGTCCTCGCGGATCTTCGAGACCTCGATGATGGCGACGTCGACCTTGCCGTAGTAGCCGTACCGGACGAGCGGGCCGACGTGCGAGAGGTGCATGTCCTGGTACTCGACCAGGCCGGCGTTGATCTTCTGCCGGAGCACGGCGTCGCCCTGGTACGGGAAGCGGAAGGCGACGGTCTCGGTGAGCCCGAGCGACGCGTCCACCTCCGGGCCGGTCGAGGCGCCGGTGAGGAGCGAGAGGTTCAGGCTCCGGCCGCGCAGCCGCTCCTCGACGGCCCGCTTGGCCAGCGCCGGGGGCACCGCCTTGGGCGCGCCGGCGGCGGTGAAGCCGCTCGTGCCGACGGTGGCGCCCGCGGGGACGAGCGCCGCGGCCTCGTCGGCGCTCATGACCTTGGCTCGCAGCGTCTTGTCGAGGATGCGGTCGGACATGGCGTCGTCTCCTCTCAGTCCTTGAGCGTGGCGGCGGCGATGACGATGCGCTGGATCTCGCTGGTCCCCTCGTAGATCTCGGTGATGCGGCTGTCGCGCCAGTGGCGCTCCACGTCGAAGTCCTTGGTGTACCCGTACCCGCCGTGGATCTGGATCGCCTTGGAGGTGACCCGCTCCGACATCTCGGAGGCGTAGAGCTTGGCCATGGCGCTCTCGGCCGAGTGGCGCTGGCCGCGGTCCTTCATGGCGGCGGCGCGCAGCACCAGCAGCCGCGCCGCGTCGAGCTCGGTCGCCATGTCGGCCAGCATGAGCTGGATGGCCTGGAGCTTGGCGATGGGCTGGCCGAAGGCGTGGCGCTCCTTGGCGTAGGCCCGCGCCTCCTCGAAGGCGGCGCGCGCGATGCCGAGCGCCTGGGCGGCGATGCCGATGCGGCCGCCGTCGAGCGTCCCCATGGCGATCTTGAAGCCGTCGCCCGCCTGGCCGAGCAGGTACCGGCGCGGCAGGACGCACTCCTCGAAGAAGAGGCTGCAGGTGCCGGAGGCGCGGATGCCGACCTTGTCGTCCGGCTTGCCGCGGGTGAAGCCCTTGGCGTCGGCCGGGACGATGAAGGCGCTGATCCCCTTGTGCCCCTTGGCCCGGTCGGTGACGGCGAAGACCAGGACCGCGTCGGCCTGCGGGCCGTTGGTGATGAAGTTCTTGGCGCCGTTCAGCACCCAGTCGTCGCCGTGGGCCACGGCGGTGGTCTTCATCTCGCTGGCGTCGGAGCCGCTCATGGGCTCGGTGAGCGCGAAGGCGCCCAGCTTCTCGCCGCGCGCGAAGGGGGCGAGCAGGGTGGTCCGCTGCTCGTCGGTGCCGTACTTGAGCACCGGGTCGCAGTAGAGCGAGTTGTTGACGCTCATGATGACGCCGGTGCCGGCGCAGCCCCGCGAGATCTCCTCCATGGCGAGGGCGTAGGTCACCGCGTCCATGCCGGCGCCGCCCCACTCGGACGGGACGGCGACGCCGAGCAGCCCCATCTCGCCGAGCTTCTTCACCGCCTCGGCCGGGAAGACGTGCCCCTCGTCCCAGGCCTTGGCGTGGGGCCTGAGCTCGTTCTCCGCGAAGTCGCGGCACAGCTCCTTCACCTGGCGCTGCTCGTCGGTCAGCTCGAAGTTCACGTTCGGCTCCTCTCGGGGGATGGTGCGTTTGTCGAAGGGACGGCCGCGCCGCGCGGCCGGTCAGCGGTAGCGGTGGAAGCCCCGGCCGGACTTGCGCCCCAGGTGGCCGGCGTTCACCAGCTTCACCAGCAGCGGGCAGGGGCGGTACTTCGGGTCCTTGAAGCCGTCGTGGAGGACCGAGGCGATGGCCAGCACCGTGTCGAGGCCGATGAAGTCGGCCAGCTCGAGCGGGCCCATGGGCTGGTTGGTGCCGAGCTTCATGCCCCGGTCGATGTCCTCGGCCGTGGCCACCCCCTCGAAGAGCGCGAAGGCCGCCTCGTTGATCATGGGGATGAGGATCCGGTTGACGATGAAGCCCGGGTAGTCCTGCGAGACGGCCATGGTCTTGCCGAGCGCGGCGACGTGGCGGGCCACCGCCTCGAACGTGGCGTCGCTCGTGGCGTGGCCGCGCGTCACCTCGACGAGCGCCATCACCGGCACCGGGTTCATGAAGTGCATGCCGATCACCTGCTCCGGCCGGCGCGTCGCCGAGGCGATGCGGGTGATCGGGATCGACGAGGTGTTGCTGGCGAGGATGGCGTCCGGGCGCACCGTGGCGTCGAGCGTGCGGAAGATCTCGAGCTTCACCCGCTCGCTCTCGGTGGCCGCCTCGACCACCAGCTCGCAGCCGGCCAGCTCCTTCACGTCGCGGGTGGGGCGCAGCCGGCCGAGCACCGCCGGGACCGCGTCGGCGGCGAGGAGCCCCTTCTTCACCTGGCGCGCCAGGTTCTGCTCGATGGTGGCGAGCGCGGCGGCGAGCTGCCCCTCCGCCACGTCGTAGAGCCGCACCTCGTGGCCGGCGGCGGCGAAGACGTGGGCGATGCCGTTCCCCATCTGGCCGGCGCCGAGGACGCCGATGATCTCGTTCACTGGTTGCTCCCGTTGAAGTGGTGAACCGCTCAGGCGCGCTCGAGGAGCGCCGCCACCGCCTCGCCGCCGCCGATGCAGAGCGCCGCCACGCCGTAGCGCGCCTGCCGCCGGTGCAGCTCGCGCACCAGCGTCGCCACGAGCCGGCCGCCGCTCGCGCCGATGGGGTGGCCGAGGGCGACCGCGCCGCCGTTCGGGTTGATCCGGTCGAGCGGCAGCTCGAGCTGCCGCTGCGCGATGAGCGGCACGAGCGCGAAGGCCTCGTTCAGCTCGAAGACCTCGACGTCGTGGAGGCCCACGCCCGCGGCGCGGCAGACCGCCTTGACGGCGCCGACCGGCGCGTCGGTGAAGCGGTCGGGCGCCATGCTGAAGGTGGCCTGCGCCACGAGCCGCGCCCGCGGCGCGAGCCCGAGCTCGTCGACGGCCTCGCGCCCCGCCAGGAGGGCGATGGCCGCGCCGTCGTTGATGGTGGAGGCGTTGCCGGCGGTGATGGTCCCGCCCTCGCCGAAGGCCGGCCGCAGCTTCGGCAGCCGCTCCAGCTCCACGCGGAAGGGCTCCTCGTCGCGCTCGACCCGCTCCTCCCCCTTGCGCGAGGCCTTCACCACCGGCACCAGCTCGGCGTCGAGGAGCCCCTCGGCCACGGCCCGCTGCGCCAGCCGGTAGGAGCGCAGGGCGTACTCGTCCTGCTCGGCCCGGCCGATGGCGTGGCGCGCGGCGGCCGCGTCGGCCACCTCGCCCATGTGCCGGCCGTCGGCGGCGTCGGTGAGCCCGTCGTGGACCAGGGCGTCGAGGAGCCGCCCGTGGCCGAGCCGGTAGCCGCTCCGCGCGCCGTCGAGCAGGTAGGGGGCGCGCGACATGCTCTCCATGCCGCCGGCCAGGACGAGCCGCGCGTCGCCGCCGCGGATGGCCGAGGCGCCGAGCATCACCGCCTCGAGGCCGCTGCCGCAGACCTTGTTGACGGTGGTGGCGCCCACCGAGTCCGGGATGCCGGCGGCGCGCATCGCCTGGCGCGCCGGGGCCTGGCCCGCGCCGGCCGTGAGCACCTGGCCGACGATCACCCGGTCGAGCCGGGCCGGATCGAGACCGGTCCGCTCCACGATGGCCCGCATCACCGGCGCCGCCAGCTGCGGCGCCGAGAGCGTGGAGAGGGCGCCCCCCAGCGATCCGAACGGAGTCCGGAGCGCCTCCACCACGTACACGTCCTGTCTTCCCGCGCTGCTCATCGGCGGTCTCTCCTCGCGCTGGCGTCGATGGCGTCGAGGAATTGCAACCGACTTGCCACGGGTGCGCGCCGCGGCGCGTCGGTGCTCAACCGGGCGCGATCACGCGGGATGCGATCCGGCGGCGACGCGCGAGGCTGGCGGAGGAGGCGCGCGGTGTTTCAGGGGCGAAGCAGCGCTGCTCCGCGGATCGAACAGCCGCGGGCGCGCCGGGCGCGCGTCAGTTGATGCGCTTGGGGCGGCCGCCCCACTCGCGCTCGCGCAGCTTGTACTTCTGCGGCTTGCCGGTGGGCGTCCTGGGGAGCGGGCCGAGCTCGATGCGGCGCGGGCACTTGAAGTCGGCGAGCCGCTCGCGGCAGTGGGCCAGCAGCTCCTCCACCGTGGCGGCGCGGCCGGGCCGCAGCGTGACGAAGGCCTTCGGCACCTCGCCCGAGCGCTCGTCGGGCACGCCGATGACGGCCGCCTCGCCGACCGCCGGGTGCTGCAGCAGCACGCTCTCGACCTCCATGGTCGAGACGTTGTCGCCGTCGCAGACGATGACGTCCTTCTTCCGGTCGACCAGCTCGATGTACCGGTCGGCGTGCATCACGCCGAGGTCGCCGGAGTGGAACCAGCCGCCGGCGAAGGCCGCCGCGGTGGCGTCGGGATCGCGGAAGTAGCCCTTCATGACGTTGTTCCCGCGCATCACGATCTCGCCGATGGTCTCCCCGTCGGCCGGGACGTCGCGCAGGTCGGCGTCGACCACCCGCACCTCCGGGGCGTGCAGGTAGCCGATCCCCTGGCGCGCCTTCAGCGCCGCGCGCCGCGCCGGCGGCTCGGCGTCCCAGGCCTCCTGCCACTCGCAGACGGTGTGCGGCCCGTAGGTCTCGGTGAGGCCGTAGACGTGCGTGACGGCGGCGCCGAGCGCCTCCATCCGCTCGATGGCGGCCGGGTGGGGCGGGGCGCCGGCCACCACGGCGCGGAGCGGCCCCGGGAAGCGGTAGCCGGGGCGCGGCGGCTCGGCCGCGAGCGCCAGGACGATGCTGGGCGGCCCGCACAGGTGGGTGACGCGCTCCTCCTCGAGCAGGCGGAAGACCTGCGCCGGCTCGACGCGTGGCACCACCACGTGGCGCGCCCCGGCGGCGGTGACGGCCCAGGTGAAGCACCAGCCGTTGCAGTGGGTCATCGGCAGCGTCCAGAGGTAGACGCTCGACGGCTGCAGCCCGGCCTCGACGATCTCGCCGAGCGCGTTCAGGTAGGCGCCGCGGTGCGTGTACATGACGCCTTTCGGCTGGCCGGTGGTGCCGCTCGTGTAGGTGATGCTGATGATCTCCTCCTCGTCCTCCACCTCGGGCGCGAAGGGCTCGGGGGAGCCGGTGGCGAGGAGCCGCTCGTAGCCGATCTCGCCCCAGGCCGGGGCGCGCTCGGCGCCGGCGCCGGTCCAGACGACGAGCGGCGCCCGCGGCGGGCGGGCCGGCCCCTCCGCGGCGAGCGCGGCGTCGAGCAGCAGCACGCGCGCGCCGCTGTGCTCCAGGATGGCCGCCACCTCGGCCGGCGCCAGCCGCGCGTTGATGGGCACGAGCACGGCGCCGAGCTGCGGCACGCCGAAGTGGGCCTCGAGCAGCTCGGTCGAGTTGGGCGAGAGGACGGCCACCCGGTCGCCGCGCCGCACGCCGGCCGCGCGCAGGGCCGAGGCGAGGCGGTAGATGCGCCCGCCCAGCGCCCGGTAGGTGAGCCGGCGCGCGCCGTCCACCACGGCGAGCTTCTCCGGCCAGGCCACCAGCGTCCGCTCCAGGAAGGCGAGCGGCGTGAGGAGCGAGCGGTGGACGGGCAGGTCCGGGCGGTCTGGGCTGGTGGGGGCCATGCGGGGTCCGGGCGGTCAGGCCTTGAGCTTGCGCCAGAGGGTGGAGCGGGCCACGCGCAGCCGGCGGGCGGCCTCGGTCTGGTTGCCGCCGCACTCGTCGAGGACGCGGCGGATGACCTCCTGCTCCTGCGACTCGCGGGCGCTGCGGAGGTCGGGCCCGTCGTCGCGGCGGGCCTCCGGGGCGCCGGGCTCGGCCTGGGCGAAGAGCTCCGGCACGAAGGCGCGCAGCTGCTCCTCGCCCGGCGCGCCGGCGCCGCGCTTGGCGCAGAGGACGGCGATCCGCTCGATGACGTTCTCCATCTCGCGGACGTTGCCGGGCCAGGCGTAGCGCTGCAGGAGGGGCAGCACCGCGGCGAGGGCCGAGGCGAGCGCCCCTGGCGCGCCGTAGCGGACGAGGGCGCGGGAGAGGAGCTGCTCGGCGATGGGCGGCACGTCCTCGGGCCGCTCGCGGAGCGGCGGCAGGTGCAGGTGGAGCACCTTGAGCCGGTAGAAGAGGTCCTCGCGGAAGTCGCCGGCCAGCACGGCGGCGCGCAGGTCGCGGTTGGTGGCGGCGATGACCCGCACGTCGACCGGGATGGGGTCGTTGCTGCCGAGCCGCAGCACCTGCCGCTCCTGCAGCACGCGCAGGAGCCGGCTCTGCAGCGGGTAGGCGATGTCGCCCACCTCGTCGAGGAAGATGGTGCCGGTGTGGGCCGCCTCGAAGAGGCCGGCGCGGCCGCCGCGGCGGGCGCCGGTGAAGGCCCCCTCCTCGTGGCCGAAGAGCTCCGCCTCGAGCAGCGTGTCGGGGAAGGCCGGGCAGTTGATGGCGACGAACGGGTGGTCGCGGCGGCGGCTGGCGTTGTGGATGCCCTGCGCCAGCAGCTCCTTGCCGGTGCCGCTCTCGCCGGTGACGAGCACCGTCGCGTCGGTGCGGGCGAAGTCCTCGGCCAGCTCGCGGACGGCGCCGATGGCGCGCGAGCCGCCCACCAGGCCGGAGAGGACGTGGCGCGCCACGAAGCGGCGCGGGCGGTGCTCGGAGCGGAGCGTCCGGTCGACCCGCTGGATGGCGCCCGGGTCCTGGCAGGTGACCACGGCCCCGACCTGCACCCCGTGCTCGCGCAGCGGGATGCGGTTCACGACGAGCGTGCGGCCGCCCACGCGGTGGACGGCGCCCAGCTCCTCGGCGCCGCTCCCGAGCACGCGGGCCACGCTCAGCTCCGCCGAGACGGTCGAGAGCGGCCGGCCGATGAGCCCCGCCGCCGGCACGCCGAGCAGCCGCTCGACGGCGCGGTTGGCCGAGTGGATCCGCTCCTCCATGTCGACGCCGATGATCGCCTCCTCGACGTGGTCGAGGACGGCGGTGACCCGCTCCTGCCGGGCGCGGGCGGCGCGGGTCAGCCGGGCCACCTCGATGGCGCGGTCGATGGCGTCGCAGGCCGAGGAGCGGGCGTGGAGCAGCACGGCGCGCAGGCCGATCGACTGGGCGATGTCGCAGACCGGGCCGGGCGCCACCACCACCTCGAAGCCGCGCGCCGCCAGGTCGAGGAGCGAGGCCTCGGCGTCCTCCAGCGTGACGTAGGCGCACTGCTCCACCTCGAGGCCGTGGGCGCCGGTGAACGGGTCGAGGCCGGGCAGGGGAGTGCGGAAGTTGAGGAAGGCGATGCGGCGCGAGAAGCGGCGCGCGTCGGCGAGCGCGTGGAGGATGTCGGTGGCGGTCGGGACCACCAGCACCACCGGGATCTCGGTGTGCTCGTGCAGGTAGGCGCCGTGGGCGCCGGCCGCGATGATGGCGTCGACGTGCTCGCCCGAGCGGACCAGCTCGTTGGCCGACTGGACCGCGTTCTCGAAGGCCTTGTCGAAGACGCGGATGTCGGCGGCGTCGGCGTACAGCGGCGCCACGCTCTCGAAGACGTGCCGGAGCCGGCTGACGCTGAAGGCCCAGATGGTCGGCTTGCGTCGCGACTCGGGCATCCCTCTACGTGCCTCCGTGGACGGCTGGAGCGGGCGAGCGGGCGAGGAGCGGACTGGACTCGGTGTCGCACCCTGGAGCAACGGGTGTGCCCCCGGAAGGGATCTTTGGGCTGGCCGAAGAAGCGACAGGCGTGGCGGTCGCTTAGGCCTCGGCCGGTCCGCGGCCTCCACCGAAGGCGGTACCCGACGCCCGCCTCTCAATGCTGCAACCCTGCAACACGGCGCCCAGGATTGCAACGCCCGAAGGGCGGGTGGAGGGGGCTGGTGAAGGGCAGTGCGGCCGGGCGAGCATCGTCTTGCGAGCCGGCGCCACGAGTGCTAGATAGGCGCCCCTTCAAGCTGCCGACATAGCTCAGCTGGCAGAGCAACTGATTCGTAATCAGTAGGTCCCCAGTTCAAGTCTGGGTGTCGGCTCCAGTCCTTCATCGGGCGCCTGGCCTTCGGGTCGGGCGCCCGTTTCTTCTTGGACGGACCAGCGGCCGGGGAGGAGCGCCTCCTCGAGGAGTTGCTTCCCGTCGTCGACGCTCAAGTCCCAGGCCGCCGCGTCGCCCGCCCCGACGCGTAGGCCTTGAACTCGGTCGAGCCCGGCGGCGCGATCTCGAAGGCGATCCGCAGGGAGCTGGGGTCGCTCCAGTCGTGCGTGAGCCGGAAGCGCGGGCCGGGGCCGGCCTCGCTCAGGAGGACGAGCGTCCCCGGCGCCGACGGGGCGGCGGCGTAGCGGATGACGTGCCCCTCGCCGTCCACGTAGAGCCCCTTCACCTTGCCGCCCTCGGCGTAGAGGACGAGGAGGTCCTCGTGGCTGGACGCCGGCCGCCCCTCCGCGGCGGGGTAGGTGACCGCGTTGCGGCGGACGAGGGCGTGACCGTCCACCTCCCGCGCGAACGCCACCGTGCCGGCGCCCTTCCCCGGAGCCCCGCCGCCCTCGGCGTCCCAGGTGCCGACGAGCGCGTCGAGCGCCCGGAGCGGGCCGGCGTCGTCCGATCTCGGCGGCGTGGGCGCGGCGGCGAGGAGGGCGGCGACGGCGACGAGGGCAGGGCTCATGGGTTCCTCCAGGGACGCATCGTAGCCCCATCCATCGTCGCGACGCCCTCGCCCTCAGCTCCGCCGCCCGCGCGACAAGCGGCGCAGCTCCTTCGACACTGCCTTCCAGCGCGCGCGCTCCGCCCGGGCCGCGCCGCCCTCGCGCCGCTCGGCCTGCCGCGCGAGCTCGAGCGCGAGCTTGCGGTAGCTCTCGACGCGCGCGGCGTCGAGGCGCCCGTCGGCGATCGCCTCGCGGACGGCGCACCCGGGCTCGGCCCCGTGCGAGCAGTCCCGGAACCGGCAGCGCGCCGCGACCGTGGCCAGGTCCTCGAACGTCGCGTCGAGCCCGCTCGCGTCCCAGAGCCGCAGCTCGCGGATCCCGGGGCCGTCCACCAGCGCGCCGCCGCCGGGCAGCGGGAAGAGCTCGCGGCCCGACGTCGTGTGGACGCCCCGGTCGTCGGAGGCGCGCACCGGCGCGGTGCGCTGCGCCTCGCGGCCGAGGAGCGCGTTCGTGAGCGTGGACTTCCCGGCGCCCGAGGGACCCACCAGGACCCCGGTCCGGTCGGGGCGCAGCCGCGCCGCGAGCGCGGAGACGCCCTGGCCCGTGAGCCCGGACGCGAGCTCGACGTCGACCGCGGGTGCGGCGGCGCGGGCCTCGGCGAGCGCAGCGCCCAGTTCCTCCGCCCGATCCGGCTTGGTGAGGACGATCACCGGCTCGGCGCCGCCTGCGTGCACCGCCGCGAGCGTCCGCTCAAGGCGGCGCGCGTTCGGGCCCTCGTCGAGCCCCTGCACGATGAACACCACGTCCACGTTGGCGGCGAGCACCTGCTCCGCGGTCGCGCCGCCCGCGACGTTGCGGGAGAGCCAGGTGCGGCGCTCGAGGACGCGCGTGACGGTGCGATCGGGCCCGGGGCTCGCGACGACGAAGTCGCCCACCACCGGGAGGACTCCGCCCTCGGCGCGCAGCCGACCCGGGACGACGACGGGGTGGACGCCGTCGGGGAACTGGACGAGGAGGCCGCGGCCGCGATCCGCGACCGCGCGGCCGACGAGGGAAGACTGGAGCTCCTCCAGGGAGAGCTGGGACGAGAAGAAGGGACCGAAGCCGATGAGGCCGGGATGGACCACTGTGAACCTCGAGCGCGCGAGTGACGGAACGGATCCGCGCCCCTCGACGGCGGAGGCGGGATCCGGACGGGCTCGCGTCACCTGCCGATCGGCAGGCGGACGCGGCGACTCGGGCTAGCGGGCACGATCCACGCGGAGGGCATAGATCGGAGCGGGTGCGCCAGCAAGCAGCGAGGCGCCGCAGCCGGCGACGCTCAGAAGCTCGGCCCGAACGTGACGTAGAACTGCCACTCGGCCAGCGGGTCCTGGCCCGGCGACTCGTGCTTGAACGGCCGCCCGAGGCCGCGGGCGAGGCCGATCCGCAGGTCGGTCAGGATCCAGTAGCCGATCACCGTCTCGAGCCGCAGCTCGGCGCCGGCGCCGACGCGCAGCCGGTCCCAGTTGAAGCCGCGGCCGGTGTAGCCGCGCTCACGGAAGAGGACGAACGCCTCGCCGGCGTCGGCGAAGAGGGCGGCGTGCACGCGCCGCAGGAAGAGGGGCCAGGTGGAGTAGCCGAGCTCCGGCGCGAAGAGCGGGAAGCGCAGCTCCAGGTTGAGGAGCGCCGTGCCGTCGCCGCCCAGGATGCCGGCGGGGTAGCCGCGCAGCTGATCCGAGGGCGAGAAGGTCTGCAGCAGGAAGAGGTCGATGACGTTCGGCTGCGTGATGCCGCCCAGGCTGAAGGGCGGCAGCCCGCCGAGCGAGCCGTGGGCCAGCGCGCCGGAGAGGCGCGTCGCCAGCACGGCGTGCGAGGTGCCGGGCACGCGCAGGTACTCGGCCCAGGTGGCCCGGCCGCGCCACAGGTCGTAGTCGCTGCCGGTCTCGCGCGAGGCGCCGCGCAGCCGGAGCGTCAGCGTGCGCCCCTCCTCCGGCGAGACCGAGCTGGCGTAGCGCCGCGCGTCCGAGTAGCTCGCGTCGAAGGTCGCCTCGGAGAGGAGGCCGTCGCGGAACAGGTAGGCGGGCGGCAGCCCGGCGCTGGAGCCGACCTCGCCCAGCGAGTCGTAGCGCGTGGCCGACCAGCCGAGCCGCACGGCCACGGCGCGCTCCAGCCGCGTGAAGGCGAAGGTGAGGCCCCCAGCCGCCGGCGTCCAGACGGCGACGAGCCGGTAGGGGAGGCCGGGCGAGCCGTCGACGAACCGCTCGGAGAGGAGGTCGAGCCGCGGCCAGGACCAGCCGCCGGCGTAGGAGAAGGCGTAGCCGAGCGTGGCGGCCGACGGGCTGCCCCAGACCTGCGCCTGCCAGGTGTGGAGCCCGACGGCGTCGCTGCCGGCGCTGAAGAGGCCGAAGATGTTGCCGGCCACGTCGGTCCCGTAGAACGGCAGGAGGAACGTCGGCAGGCCGGTCTCGGAGGCGGCGTACGGGCGCGAGGGGAGGGGCGGCGCCTCCGGCTCGGGCGGGCGCGGCGGCGGCGCGGGATCGGCCGGCGTCGGGTCGAGCCACGTCGCAGGGGCGAACGGGATGGTGACGAGGTCGTGCCCGGCGCGCGAGTAGCCGACGTAGGCGATGGTCCGGCCGTCGGGCGAGACGGCCGGCTCGAGGGCGCCGGTCTCGACGTTGGTCACCTGGCGCAGGGCGCCGGTGGCCGCCTCCCAGGCGTACAGGTTGTAGATGCCGCCGCGGTCGGAGGCGAAGAGCAGAAAGCGGCCGTCGGGCGTCCAGGCGGGATCGACGTCGAGCGCGTCGTCGTCGGTGATGCGGGTGAGCTTCCCCTCCTCGAGGAGCGCGATGTCGCGCCGGCCGACCTCCTGGATCGAGAGGGCGATCCGCCTGCCGTCCGGCGAGGGGCGCGGCCCGTAGAGCTGCAGCCCGGGGCGGCCGAGCAGCGTCTCGGCCGGACCGCCGGAGAGCGGCCGGCGCCGCAGGGCCACCTCGCCGCCGCCGGCGTGGGCCACGTAGACCACGCTCGCGCCATCGGGCGTGACCGCGGGATCCTCGGCCCGCTCGCCGTCGGTGAGCCGGCGCGTGCCGCCGCCGTCGAGGTCGGCGAGCCAGAGGTCGTCGTAGACGCGGTACTCGCGCCAGATCTGGCCCTTCGACACCACCGCCTGGCGCGCCGAGCGGAGGTCGAAGGCGCCGCCCGAGTCGACGACGACCGCGCGCCCCAGGTCGCGCCCGTCCGGCGCGACGCGGCGCAGGCCGCCCCGCTCGTCGAGCCCGTGGTCGAGGTAGACGACGGCGCTCCCGTCGGGCGCCCAGCGCGGGTGGGAGACGAGCGCGCCGCGGTGCGTGAGCGGCGCCGGGCGGGTGACGGGGCGGGCGCGGACGGCGGCGAGCTGCGCCGCATACTTCGCCTCCAGCTCCGCCTTGAACTGGTCCCACAGGTCCGGCAGGTCGGCGCCGAACCAGCGGCGCGCCTGGAACGACGGCGCGTAGGGCCAGATCTGCGAGCCCTGGTCGGCGAGGAAGCCCCGCATCGCCTCCGGGCCGGAGCGCCGCTCGATGAAGGCCATGAACCGGCCGCCGAGCAGGTAGGGGATGCTGCCGCGCGGCCAGCGCAGGTACTCGTTGGAGGCCTGCGCCAGCGAGGGCAGGCCGGGCGGCTCGACGGTGAGCGCCCGCGCGTACATGTCGAAGAGGGCGCTGGCGTTGCGGCCGGTGCCCGGGTCGCCGAGCGACTCGTGGCTCACGGCCAGCCCCTCGATCATCCAGCTCGGCACGACGCCGTTCGGCACGAAGATCTTGCCGAGGAGCCCGTTCGCCAGCGCCGGCACGCCGCCGATGTCGTCGAGGTGCAGGATGTGGACGTACTCGTGCACCACCAGCTGCTCCAGCCAGTCGCGCGAGTCGTTGAGCACCGAGCCCGACTCGGGCGGCACCGCGTAGAGCCGGATGGTGTCGTAGGGGAAGGGCGTGGCCGAGCCGTTGGCGTCGTCGGTGTCGTCGGAGAGGACCACCTGCGTCCGCTCCTTCGGCGCGTAGCCGAGCAGCGGCGAGAGCTGGGCGTGGGCCCGCTCGGCCACCCCGGCCACCCGCTGCGCCAAGGCCTCCTCGCCCTGGTGGTAGTGGACCTGGAAGTGGGCGGGGTCGAGCGTGCGCCAGCGGACGGCCGGGTCGTAGCTGGCGAACTGGGCGCGCGCCGCGAGCGGCGCGCCGGCCAGGGCGGCGAGGAGCGCGGCGGCGGCGAGGCGGTCGAGCGCCCGCGCCTGCGTCATCCGGCCTGCTCCGGGCCGGGGCCCGAGCCGGTG
>DASTGK010000451.1:0-3221 GCA_035719085.1 Anaeromyxobacteraceae bacterium | reverse complement strand
GGTCGCGCTCGGCGCCGCCATCTGGCGCCGCGCCGCCGGGGCCGCCGCCGGCCGCCACCCGGGCTACCGCGAGCAGCTCGAGCTGGGCGCGCTCGTCGTCGTCGCCTCGGCCGCGCTGGTGCAGGCCACCGCCGCCGGCGCCGCCGAGCCGCCGCTGCAGCCGCTCACCTACCTGGTGATGGCCTTCCTGGTCGCCTTCCTGGCGCGCCCCGGCGGGCTCGCGCTGGTCGCGCTCGCCGTCGGGCTGGAGGCGGGCGGCTGGTGGCTGGCCGGCGCGCGCCCGGCCGAGCTGGCGCCGGTGGTGGCCCACGCCGGCTTCATGACGCTCTTCTCGCTGCTCTACCACGCGGTGCTGGCGGCCCAGGTGGCGGCCAGCCGGCGGGCCGAGGCGGCGGCGGTGGCGGCGCGGCTCGCCGAGATCGAGCAGCGGGCGCGCGAGTACCGGCTGCTCGCGCCCGGCTCCGGCGGCGGCGATCCGGCCGAGCGGGAGCGGCGCACCACCGAGGCGGCGGTGGTCGAGATCGAGGCGGCGGTGCGCGGCGCGCTCGAGGTGGCCGAGGTGGCCCTGCGGACGCACACCTGCGCCGTCTTCCTGCTCTCCGACGACGACCGGACGCTGGTGCTGCGCGACCTGCGCACCCGCAGCGAGGCGGTCGGCGCCGATCCGCTGCCGGCCGGCGAGGGGGCGCTCGGCGGCGCGGTGAAGCGGCGCGCGCCGGTGCGGCTCCACGGCGACGTCAAGGCGGCGAGCTACTACCTCGACGGCACGCGCCCGGGCGCGCTCCTCGCCGTGCCGCTCGTGGACCGGCGCGGCGGCCACGTGCGCGGCGTGGTGGTGGCCGACCGGCTCGAGCCGAGCGCCTTCACCGACGAGGACGAGCGGCTGCTCGTCACGCTGGCCGCCGAGATCCTGCGGGCGGTGGCGGCCGAGCGGCTCATGGGCGGCATGCGCAGCTCGCGCGACGAGTGGGAGCGCTTCTTCCAGGCGCTGGAGGCGCTCAACAAGGCCACCAAGCTCGCCGACGTCTTCGACGCCACGCTGGAGGAGGCGCGCAAGCTCGTCCCGGCCGTGCTCGGCGCGGTGACGCTCCACGAGCCGGTGGACGGGAAGCCGGCCCACCGGGTGGCGCGCGTCTGGGCCGAGGAGGGGTGGAAGGGGAGCGTGCCGGCCGAGGGGCTCACCTTCGACGGCGAGGGCGGCAGCCTCGTCGCCTCGGCGGTGCGGCTCGAGGCGAGCCTGCCGGGCAAGGAGCTCGACCCGGCCAAGGCGGTGGTCTTCGACCCGGCCACCCGGCTCAAGGGGCTGGCCGCGGTGAAGGTCATCCCGCTGCGCGCCGAGCCGCTCAAGAAGGGCGAGGCGGCGGTGCTCGGCACGCTGGTGCTCGGCTCGCGCGAGGCGGGCGTCTTCGACCGCGAGCGGATGCGCCAGCTCGAGATGGTGGCGCTGCAGGCCGGCGAGTCGATCCAGCGGGCCCGCCTCTTCGACGCCACCGAGCGGCTCGCCACCACCGACGGCCTCACCGGCCTCACCAACCACCGCACCTTCCAGGGGCGGCTCGACGAGCACCTGCTCGCCTCGCAGCGCTACGGCCGCAAGGTGTCGCTGCTCCTCTGCGACATCGACCACTTCAAGTCGGTCAACGACACCTACGGCCACCCGGTGGGCGACGTGGTGCTGAAGGGCGTGGCCAAGATCCTGGCCAAGGAGGCGCGCACCACCGACGTGGTGGCGCGTTACGGCGGCGAGGAGTTCGCGGTGGTCATGCCCGAGACCGACACCGCCGGCGCGCTCGTCATCGCCGAGCGGATCCGCGAGCGGGTGGGCAAGCTCGTCACCGAGACCGAGCAGGGCTCGCTCAAGGTGACGATGTCGCTCGGCGTCGCCACCTTCCCCGACGACGCCACGCTGAAGGGCGAGCTGGTCGAGAAGGCCGACGGCTGCCTCTACCACGCGAAGCGCCACGGCCGGAACCAGAGCGTCTCGGCGGCGCAGCTCAAGGCGCCGCGCAAGGCCTCGGCCTAGCCCGGGCGCGCGCCCGCGGCGTCCTGCCCGCGTGTGATGGCCGCGCGACGGCACGTGCGGATCGGTGGCCGCGGGGGCGGGCGCCCTGCTACACTCGCGGGAGCCGCCATCCCGGGCGGCCACGAGGTCCCGCTCCGGCGTGAAAAAGAACTTCGTCCTCGACACGAACGTCCTGCTCCACGATCCCCGCGCCCTCTACGGCTTCGACGACAACGACGTCGTCGTGCCCATCCACGTCATCGAGGAGATCGACAACTTCAAGCGGGACCTCTCCTCGCTGGGGCGCAACGCCCGGCAGGTCTCCCGCTCGCTCGACGAGTTCCGGCTGGCGGGCAAGCTGCGCGACGGCGTCTCCATCGGCCCGGGCAAGGGGACGATCCGCGTCCTCTTCGCCGACCGGAAGCTGCCGCCCGAGCTGGGCGACGGCCACAGCATCGACGACAAGATCCTGGCGGTGGCCCTCGACGTCGCCCAGCGCGACAAGGCCACCCCCTGCGTCTTCGTCTCCAAGGACACCAACCTGCGCATCCGGGCCGACGCCCTCGGGCTGCACGCCGAGGACTACGACATCGAGGGCGTGGAGCTCGACGAGCTCTGGAGCGGGGTGGCCGAGCTCGACGTCGACCCCGAGGTGGTGAACGAGTTCTACGCCACGGGCTCGGTGGCCTGCCCGGCGGGCGTCGAGCCGCCGCCGCCCAACGCCTTCGCCGTGCTGCGCGACCGGCAGAACCCCCAGCACAGCGCCGTCGGCAAGTACTCGGCGGCGCGCGGCGCCTTCCTGCAGCTCATCAAGTCGCCCAAGGAGGGCGTCTGGGGCATCCGGCCGCGCAACAAGGAGCAGTCCTTCGCGCTCGACCTGCTGCTCAACGACGAGATCCGGCTCGTCACCATCGTCGGCAAGGCCGGCACCGGCAAGACCCTCCTCGCCATCGCCGCCGGCCTGCAGAAGACGATGGAGGACGCCGTCTACCAGAAGCTGCTCGTCTCCAGGCCCATCTTCCCGCTGGGGCGCGACATCGGCTACCTGCCCGGCTCGGTCGAGGAGAAGCTCAACCCCTGGATGCAGCCCATCTTCGACAACGTCGAGTACCTCATGAACCTGTCGCGCTCCGAGAAGAAGCAGGGGCGCGGCTACCACGAGCTCATCGACCTCGGGATCATGGAGATCGAGCCGCTCACCTACATCCGCGGCCGCTCC
>DASTGK010000450.1:0-2973 GCA_035719085.1 Anaeromyxobacteraceae bacterium | reverse complement strand
GGGCCGAGACGAGCACGAAGCCGGCCGGCCCGGCGGCGCTGCCGGCCGGATCGGGCGCGAGCCGGGTGATCCCTTCGACCCGGATCCAGAAGCGGCCGGTGGCGTCGCTGGTCCGGCTCCCCAGCACCGCGCCGGCCCCCTCGACCGAGAGCTCGGCGCCGGCCACGGTGGCGAGCCCCGGCTCGCGCCGCACCTCCCCCTCGAGCTCGTAGGCGTGGCGCGAGCGGTCCGGGTCGACGGCGGCCGGCAGCCGCAGGGCGGCGCAGCCGGCGGCCGCGGCGAGGGGGAGGAGGAGCGCGAGGCGGAGCGGGCGGAGCATGGCGCGCGAGCGTCCCACGGGGCGGCGGGGGCGCGCCAGCGTGCGCCTCGACGGGGCGTGGTCGCGTCCTGGGCGCATCCGTTACGGCGGAATTCGCTCCGCCATCGTTGACTGACCCGGCATCCGTTATATAGGATGCCCCTCCGTTGTCGGTCGAGCCGCCCGGGAGGCGCGGCGACGGAGCGAGGACGCGCACGTGAACCAGATCGCCACCGCCGCACCCGCCGCCTCGCGCCGCTCCGCCCGGAGGGCGCGGTGAGCGGCGCCGAGCTCCTCCCCATCTTCCTGAAGCTCGGCGGCCGCCGCGTCGTCGTGGTGGGCGGCGGCCCGGTGGCCGCCTCCAAGATCGAGCCGCTGCGGCGCGCCGGGGCCGACCTCCTCGTCGTCGCCCCGGAGGTCCGGCCCGAGATCGCCGGGGCCGGCCTGCGCGTCGAGCGGCGCCCCTTCCGCCCCGACGACCTCGACGGCGCCTGGCTGGCCGTGGCTGCCGCCACGCCCGAGGTGAACCGGGCGGTGGCCGCCGAGGCGGAGCGGCGCCGGATCTTCGTGAACGCCGTGGACGACCCCGCGACGGCGAGCGCCTACGCCGGCGGCGTGGTGCGGCGCGGCGGCGTCACCGTGGCCGTGTCGACCGACGGGCGCGCGCCGGCGCTGGCGGGGCTGCTGCGCGAGGGGATCGAGGCGCTCCTGCCGGAGCAGGTCGGCACCTGGGTGGAGCGGGCCGAGGCGCTGCGCGCCCGCTGGAAGGCCGAGGGCGTCGCCATGGCCGACCGGCGGCCGCTGCTGCTGCGGGCGCTGAACGAGCTGTACGGCGAAGCGGGGACCACGGAATCCTCCGGCATTCGCCCCCTCACCCCGGCCCTCTCCCCCGGTGGGGGAGAGGGAGATGCATTTGGCTCTCCCCCGGTGGGGGAGAGGGTGGAGTGGCAGAGGGTGGGTGAGAAGGGGAAGACGGGCGGCTTCGTCTCGCTCGTCGGCGCCGGCCCGGGCGATCCGGAGCTGCTCACCGTGAAGGCGGCGCGCCGGCTCGCCGAGGCCGACCTGGTCCTCTACGACGCCCTCGTCTCGGGCGAGGTGCTGCGCCACGCGGCGAAGGCCCACTGCTTCTTCGTCGGCAAGCGGGCCGGCCGGCCCAGCGTGCAGCAGGAGACCATCAACCGGATGCTCGTCACCGCCGCCCGCCACGGCAAGCGCGTGGTGCGGCTCAAGGCGGGCGATCCGTTCGTCTTCGGCCGCGGCGGCGAGGAGGCGCTGGCGCTCGCCGAGGCGGGCGTGGCGCACGAGGTGATCCCCGGCCTCACCGCGGCGCTGGCGGCGCCCGCGCTGGCCGGCATCCCGGTGACGCACCGCGGGCTGGCCGCCGGCTTCACGGTGGTGTCGGGCCACGCCGAGGAGGCCTACCGCCCGGTGCTCGAGGGCGTGGCGCCCGGCCGCCAGACGCTGGTGGTGCTCATGGGGCTCGGGACGCGGGCGCGGCTGGTGGAGCTCCTGCGCCGCCGCGGCTGGTCGCCCGACACGCCGGCGGCCGCGCTCGTGGCCGCCTCGACGCCGGAGGCCTTCACCTGGACCGGCCGGCTGGCCGACCTCCCGGAGGCGCCGCTGCCGACGGCGCACGCCCCGGGGACGCTGGTCATCGGGCCGGTGGTGGCCCTCGCGACGTCGTCGGCGGGCGCGGCCCGGACCGGCGCCGCCGAGGCGCGCTGAAGCACGCTGCAGACGGAGAGCGAGACGATGAGCGAGATCAAGACGGCGCGCGAGCGGGGCACCTTCGCCGACCCCAGGGACCTGGACGACTTCGTGACCCAGCTCGGCCGCTTCGAGCGGGGCGAGATCTCGGCCGAGGAGTGGCGCGGCTACCGGCTGCTGCAGGGGACCTACAGCCAGCGGCAGGTGGGCGACCTCCACATGCTGCGCACCAAGCTGCCGCAGGGCGTCGTCACGGCCGCGCAGCTCGAGGCGCTGGCCGAGGTGAGCGAGGCCTTCTCGCGCGGCTTCGGCCACGTCTCCACGCGCCAGAACCTGCAGCTCCACTTCGTGGCCGGGCGCGGCGCCGAGCAGGCCCTGCGCCGGCTGGCCGAGGTGGGCGTCACCTCCCGCGAGGCCTGCGGCAACGCCGTGCGCAACGTGACCGCCTGCCCCTACGGCGGCGTCTCGGCGAGCGAGCGCTTCGACACCACGCCCTACGGCGAGGCGCTGACGCGCCACTTCCTGCGCCACCCGCTCTCGTCCTCGCTGCCGCGCAAGTTCAAGATCGCCTTCGAGGGGTGCGCCGAGGACCACGCCGCCGCGTCGATCCACGACCTCGGCTTCTTCGCGCGCCGCCGCGACGGCCAGCCGGGCTTCGAGGTGCGGGCCGGCGGCGGCACCGCCACCATGCCGGTGTCGGCCAGGGTGCTCGTCGACTTCCTGCCGGCGGCGGAGCTGCTCGCCGTCGCCGAGGCGGTGCTGCGCGTCTTCCACCGGCTGGGCGACCGGCAGAACCGGGCCCAGAACCGGATGAAGTTCCTGGTGAAGAAGATCGGCTGGGAGACCTTCCAGCGCGAGGTGGAGCTGGCGCTGGCGCAGGTGCGCGAGGAGGGGGCGCCGCGCCTGCCCTTCGATCCGGCCACGCCGCCGGTGGAGCTCGCCCCGACCGCCGCCCGCGCCCCCGCGCC
>DASTGK010000449.1:0-2851 GCA_035719085.1 Anaeromyxobacteraceae bacterium | reverse complement strand
CCTCGACGCCATGCTCGACCTGGCGCTCGAGGGCTGCGCCACGCTGCGGGCGCTGCAGCTCGAGGCGGCGCGCTGAGCCGCCGGCCGGAGCCCGCGATGGACCTCTTCTTCGGCACCACCAACGAGGGGAAGCTGGCCGAGCTGCGGCGGCTGGTCGAGGGGCTGCCCGTCCGGGTGATCACGCCCGGCGCGCTCGGCCGGCCGGTGCCCGACGTGGTGGAGGACGGCGACACCTTCGAGGCGAACGCCCGGAAGAAGGCGGCCGCCTTCGCCCGCTTCGCCGGCATGGTGGCGCTGGCCGACGACTCCGGGCTCTGCGTCGACGCCCTCGGCGGCGCGCCGGGCGTCTACTCGGCCCGCTGGTCGGAGGACGTGGCGCCGGGGCTGGTGAAGCTCGCGCGCGACCGCGCCAACAACGAGAAGCTGCTCGCGGCGCTGGCCGGCGTGCCGAAGGATCGCCGGGGCGGCGGGTACGTCGCGGTCCTGGCGCTCGCCGGCCCCGACGGGACCATCCTGGCGTCGGTGGAGGGGACCTGCCGGGGCCGGATCGGGCGCGAGCCGCGCGGGGACGGCGGCTTCGGCTACGACCCGCTCTTCGTCCCGGAGGGGCGGGCGCTCACCATGGCGGAGCTCCCGCCGGCCGAGAAGGACGGCCTCTCGCACCGGGGGGCGGCCTTCCGGGCGCTGCGCCCGGTCCTGGCCCGCCTCGCCGCCCTTGACGAACCGAAGGGGAGCGGCTAGTTACGTCCCCTCTCGGAGCGGCCGGCTCGACCGCGCCGCCGACTGTTTCCGGGGCGTAGCGCAGCCTGGTAGCGCGCCTGCCTTGGGCGCAGGAGGTCGCGGGTCCGAATCCCGCCGCCCCGACTCTTTGACAGCACGGCGATGGCCGGGCCCTCCCACGGGGTCCGAGGCTGAAGTCTCAGATTTTACGGTGAGTATAGCTCAATCGGTAGAGCACTGGACTGTGGATCCGGGGGTTAAGGGTTCGAGCCCCTTTACTCACCCACCCTTTCTCGAAGCGCCCGTAGCTCAGCTGGATAGAGCAGCGGCCTTCTAAGCCGCTGGTCGGGGGTTCGACTCCCTCCGGGCGCGCCACTCGGCGCCCACCACGGCGCAGTCGTTGACAGCCCCGGCGGGCGCTGGTAGATCGGCGCACCCTCGGCCATCCCGAGCAGCACCTCGGGCGCGTAGCTCAACTGGCAGAGCAATGGACTCTTAATCCATAGGTTGAAGGTTCGATTCCTTCCGCGCTCACTCAGCAGGCACGAGGTTCCGAAGGCCCCCTGGTCCAACCAGCGGGGCCTTCGACTTTTTCGAGCCGCCGCCGGCCGGCGCGTCAGGCCGCCCGGCGACGCGCTGCGAGCCGGGTGGCCAGCGCCACGAGCCCCGCCAGCCCGCCGGCGGCGACGAGGAGCCCGCCGGCGAGGAAGAGCTCGACGAACGGGTCGCGCACCGCCTGCAGCTCGGCCCAGAGCCGGACGCCGCGGGCCACCGTGACCTGGCCGCCGGGGAGGCGGACCGTCTCGCCCCCGCGCACCGTCCCCGCGAAGCGGCGCGCCGGCCCCTCGAAGAGCTCGACGGCGAACGTCGGGTCGGCCGGCCGGCCGTCCATGGCCCAGCGCCAGCCGTCCGGCGCCGCGAGCGCGCGCCGCGCGCCGCCGAGCGTCGCCTCCTCGAGCCGCAGGTGGAGGTGGAGCGCGCCGCCGGGGGCGGCGATCAGCTCCTCCACCTTGGGCGGGAAGGTGCCGACCCCCATCATCACGTTCGGCTCGGGGAGCCACTCGACGAGCCGCCCCTCCTCCTCGGTGCGCGGCAGCGTGCCGAGCATCACGTAGCCGGCGGCCAGCGGGCGGCCGGCGCCGTCGCGCCACTCGAGGGCAGGGGCGTAGCCGAACTGGAAGACGGCCAGGCGCCAGCCGGCGAGCCGCGCCGGCGGGAAGAGCCCCACCTCGACGGCGGCGCCGTCCGGTAGGAGGAGCGGCACCGCGACGGTCTTCGACAGCGGGAACGGGCCGCCCCCAGCGAGCCGCAGGTCGCCGACGCGGAGGGGCGGGAGGCCGGGGAGCGCGCCCGGCGGCAGGGGCTGGCCCTCGATCACCTGCAGCGTCCGCGTCTCGCGCAGCGCGAGCGACAAGGGAGGGGCGAGGAGGAGCAGCCCGGCGCCGGCGAGCGCGAGCCCGCGCGCCGCCCGGTCGCTCCGGGGGCCGGCGCTGAACGGAGCCGCCGCGGCGGCGAGGAGCGCGGCGAGGCCGGCGAGGACGAGGAGGATCGCGCCCGGCGGCGTGGCCACCGCGGCGATGAAGCCGGCGCCGGTGGCGAGCTCGAGCCCGAGCGCCCAGGCGGCGAAGAGGGCGGCGAGCCGGCCCGACCAGCGGCGCGCCGGCGGCGCCAGCGCGAGGAGCGTGGCGCGGGCGCTCATCGCTTCCCCGCCATCCCCCGCTCCCAGGCGGCGACCAGCGCGGCGCGCGGGACGACGAGCAGGCTCCCCTTGACCTCGACGCCCGGGATCGGGATGGGGTTGCAGCCGCCCGGCTGGCCCACCGTGCCGACCGGGATGGGCGTGCGGCAGTACTTGCAGAAGACGTAGCCGCGCCCGAGCTGCGCGTAGCCCTTCGGCTGGCAGATCTCGCAGAGGTCGAGCGCCGCCGCCAGCGTGCCGTCGGGCCGGCGCACCACGAAGAAGGTGACGGTCCTGGCGCCGTCGGCGTAGGCGAGCTTGCGCATCCGGTCGTCGCCGCCGCCGAACGGCCCCGAGAGGGGGACCACCACGCTGCCGGCGCCGTCGTCCACCACCGGCTCCGGGAGCGGGTCGTAGAGCGCGTCGCCGCGCGCCCCCTCGGCCCGCGCGGCC
>DASTGK010000448.1:0-3147 GCA_035719085.1 Anaeromyxobacteraceae bacterium | reverse complement strand
GGGCCAGGTCGTGCGCCGCGAGCTCGGCCCGGACCGCCTGCAGCCGCCCCGCCCGCGCCGCCGGGCCGGCCGGGGCGGGGGCCTCGCAGAGCGCCGCGAGGCGCTCCGCCTCGGCGCCGTCGAAGCGCCGCTCCGGCATGGCGTTCACCACCAGCGCGGCCGGCGTGATGCCCACCTGGCCGCGCAGCTGCTGGTCGAGCTCGATCGCCTCGTTGACCGGCATCTCCTCCGGCAGCGTCACGATGGCGAGCGCGGTGCGCGCCGGATCGCACAGCCAGTCGCGCATCCACTCCGCGTCGTGGCGCAGCGGGCCGGCCGGCACCGTGCCGAGCATGGCGCCCGGCACCCGCAGCAGCTGCACCGCGTGGCCGGTCGAGGGGGCGTCGACGACCACCAGGTCCCAGCGCGGCCGCCCGGCCGCCTCGGCGCGCGCCTCGTAGAGGATCTTGCCGAGCATCACCAGCTCGGAGAGCGAGGGGACCACGCGCAGGAAGTGGCGCACCAGCCGGTTCTCGAAGACCGCCTCGTACACGGCGCGGAACTTGAGCACCATGAGGCCGTACTCGCGCATGGCGGTGGCCGGCATGACGACGGTGGTGAAGAGCCCCGGGAGGGCCTCGCGGACCGTGGCCCCGGCGGGCGCGGCGCCGAGCAGCGGCGCCACCCGCTCCTGGGTGTTCACCTCGCAGACCAGCACCCGCTTGCCAGCCCGCGAGGCGGCGAGCGCCAGGGCGGCCGACACGGTGGACTTGCCCACGCCGCCCTTGCCGGTGACCACGACGAGGCGGCGGTCGAGGATGGGCCGCGGCACGCTTGACAAGCTAGTGAGGGCAGGGGGACAAGTCCACCATGCTCTTCGACGGGCTGCTCGAGAACCCGGTGCTGAAGAAGGCCATCGCCGCCGGCGAGGAGCAGGCCGGCCGGGTGGTGGGCAAGCTCCTCTCGAGCGACGCCGTCGCCACCGGGCTGCAGGGGCTCCTGCAGGCCGCCTCGGCCGCGCGCGCCACCTTCGACGCCGGCGTCCAGTCGGCGCTCAAGGCGGCCAACCTGCCGAACGCCGCCGAGGTCCAGTCCCTGAAGCAGAAGATCGAGGAGCTCGAGGCGCTCATCGACGGCCTCTCGGCGCGGCTCGACGAGGCGCCGCCGGCGGGCGCCGTACCGAAGGACGAGGCGCCGAAGGACGAGGCGCCGTAGGCGACTGCGGATGCGGCGCGTCGCCTTCATCAACGAGAAGGGCGGCAGCTGCAAGACCACGCTCTGCGTGAACGTCGCCGCCTGGCTGGCCACGGCGCGCGGCCTCCGGGTGCTGGTCGCCGACCTCGACACGCAGGGGCACGCCGGCAAGTCGCTCGGCGTCGACGTGCGCGGCCTCACCCCCTCCGTCCACGAGTGGCTGCTCGGCGAGGCGCCCTTCGAGGCGGTGGTCCGGCCGACGCCGGTGGCCGGCCTCGACCTCCTGCCGGCCAACAAGGCGCTCGCCGCCCTGCCGGTGGCCATCGCCGCCGCGCCCGACCGGGCCACGCGGCTCGCCGCCCGGCTCGACGCGGTGCCGGCCGGTCGCTACGACGTGGTGCTCATCGACTCGCCGCCGTCGCGCTCCCTCGTCACCGAGAACGTGCTCCTCGCGGCCGAGGCGGTGGTGGTGCCGGTGGCGCTCACCTACCTGGCGCTCGACGGCTGCGCCGAGCTGGTCGAGTCGCTCGACGACCTGGCCGCGGCGCACGGGCGGGCGCCGGCGCTGGCGCTGGTGGTGCCGGCGCTCTACCGCAAGACGCAGCTCGCCGACGAGATCCTGGCGAAGCTGGGCGAGCGCTTCCCGCGCCAGCTGGCCGGGACGGTGCTCGGCTGGTCGGTGAAGGTGGACGAGGCCCAGAGCTTCGGCCGCACCGTCTTCGAGCACGCGCCGCGGAGCCCGGGCGCCGTGGCGCTCGCCGAGATCGCCGACGAGGTGCTGGTTCGCGCCATCCGCGACGAATCGGCCGGCTGAGGCGCTGCTACTCCTTCTTGGAGAGCTCGTCGAGCTTCTGCTCGAGCGCCTCGATCCGCTTCGAGATGTCGTCGAGCTGCCGCTTCACGTCGGGCAGGTTCTGCACGCCCTCGGCGGCGGCGCGCACCCGCTCGTCGATGCGCCGCTGCAGCGCCGCGACCGCCTCCTGCGACGCGCTCACCAGCTCGCGGGCTTTCTCGCCGGTCTGCTGCCCGCGCGCCAGGATGCTCTGCACCCGCTGCTCGGCCGCCTGCCGCACCGCGTCCACGCGGCCGCGCAGATCGCCGCCGGCGCCGTCGACCAGCTGCTGCGCCACCTCGCTGCCGTGCCGGATGAGGCCGAGCAGCGTCTTGAGGCTCATCTTCGAGGTCTTCTTCTCCTGCTCGAAGATGATCTGCGCCAGCGTGACCGAGGTGAGGTCGTCCTTGGTCCGGTTGTCGACGATCTTCACCTCGGAGCCCGCCTTGATCATCTCGGCGATCTCGTCGAGGGTGACGTACCGGGACTCGACGGTGTCGTAGAGCTTCCGGTTGGTGTAGCGCTTGATGACCTTCGGCTCGCGCCCGGGGGGAGCAGGCTCGGCGGGCTGCGTCGTCGTCTCGTCGTTCATCGCTCCACCTGTCGCGCAAGTGCCTGCAATCGCGGAGATTGTTCTGGTGATGCCGCTTGGTGTCAAGCGCCTTCGCGGTGTAATCTCATCGACTCGGACGCCCGCCCAATGATCGTCGTCTGCACCGGCTGCTCGGCCAAGTTCAAGGTCGCCGACGAGAAGGTCGGCCCCCGGGGCGCCAAGCTCCGGTGCTCGAAGTGCCAGACCGTCTTCGTGGTGCAGCGCCAGGATGCGGCGCCGCTCCCCGACCCGGGCGGGCTCCTCGGCGCGCCGGCCGCGCCGCCGCCGCTCCCCCGGCGCGAGGCGACCTCCTCGTTCCTGACCGCCCCGACCGTCACCACCGAGCTCGGGGCGCAGCTCGACGCGCGGCCCGGCCTCGACATCGACCTCGAGCCAGCCGCCCCGCGCGGACGGCCGGTGGCCGACCCGTTCGCGGTCGCCCCGCCCACCGACGACCCCTTCGCGAGCCCCGCGCCGGCCTTCGGCGCTCCCGCGCCGCCCGCGCCGGGTGACGACCCGTTCGCGTCGGCCGGCCACGCCGTGCACGATC
>DASTGK010000447.1:0-8590 GCA_035719085.1 Anaeromyxobacteraceae bacterium | reverse complement strand
GATCTCGTCCGCGCCGGCGGGCGCCGCCACGCCGATGCGGGCGGGCGCGACGATGGAGATGCCGGCGCCGAACCCCTCGAGCAGCGGATCGCGCTCGAGCCGGCTCCGGCCGATGAGGAGGGCCACGCCCACGGCGGCCGCCACCACGAGCGCCGCCGCGGCCACCAGCGCCGCGGTGCGGGTGCGGGCCTTGCGCGCCTGCAGCACGCGCCGCCCGGTCACCTCCTGCTCGACCCGCCGGGCCGCCTCGGCCTTCTTCACGTGGACGAGGAAGGCCGGCACCTGGACGAGCGGCCCCCAGGAGCCGTCGCCCGGCGAGACGAGCGTGACGCCGGAGAGCTGGCCGGCGTAGAGCAGCTCGGCGAGGCGGCGCCCCTCGACCGGGCCGTAGACCTGGCCGTCCTTCTTGAAGAGCCAGTCGCCGCCGTCGAGGGCGGGATCGTCGATCTCGTGCTGGAGCGCGGGAGGGGCCATCGGGGGGGGTCGGCGGGGAAATTCGGCGGCTCGCGCCGGCCGGGAAAGCGTGTAGAAGCTACCACGACGTGGAACGCCGCCGCTACGCACTCCGCCTCCTCTACGACGGGCGCGCCTTCCGAGGCTTCCAGCGCCAGCCCGGCCTCCCCACGGTGCAGGAGGCGATCGAGGCCGGCCTGACCCGCCTCGGGGTGAAGGCGACCCTCGAGGTGGCGGCCCGCACCGACGCCGGGGTGAGCGCCGTCGACCAGGTGGTGAGCTTCCCGGTGCGCGCGGCGCTCGATCCGGCGGCGCTGCGGCGGGCGGTGAACGAGGCGGCGCCGGAGGGGCTCATCTGCCTGGCCGCGGCGCGCGCGCCGGCCAGCTTCCACGCGCGCAGCTCGGCGCTCGGCCGCCGCTACGTCTACCTCGTGGGCGCGCCGCCGCCGCCCGAGGTCGCCCCCTGGTGCTGGAGCCTGCCGGACGAGCGGGCTTTCCCGGGCCTCGCGGCGCCGCGCCTCGACGCCGGCGCCATGCGCCAGGCGCTCTCGTACGCCGTGGGGGAGCACGACTTCGCCGGCTTCGCGCGCCCGGGCGAGCAGCGCGGCTCGGTGCGGACGGTGACGCGGGCCGACGTGGTCGAGGCCGATGGCCTGCCGCTCTACGCCGTCGTGCTCGAGGGGCGCGGCTTCCTGCGCGCCATGGTGCGGAACCTGGTCGGCACCGCCGTCGCGGCGGGGCTCGGCCTCACCCCGCCGACGCAGCTGCGCGACCTGCTCGCCGCCCGGGGGCGCTACCGCGGTGTCCGCGCCCCCGGATGGGGCCTCACGCTGGCGAGCGTGAGCTACCCGCCCGGAACCCTCGACTGGACCTGACGGCCGCCGAGGGCTGCCCGGCGTCGTCGCTCAGTGGGACGAGCCGACCTCCTCGGCGGTCGGCAGGTGGCCGTACTTGGCGAGCAGGTCGGCCACCGCCTCGCGGAGGTAGTCCGACTGGCGGACCCGCGTCTTCTTGGCCAGGTTGCGCAGCTCGGCGGCGAAGGCGGGCGGGAGGCGCACCAGCATCGGCTCGAGCCGGGTCTGGGGGTCGGTGGAGGCGGCGGCGGCGGGGGACTCGAACGTGGTGGTCATGTAGGCCTCAGGCGACAAAGGATTACGTTTGCCTACACGCTACCACTCGATAGCGGCTCGACAAGAAAACTGCCGCCCTACTCCCAGCGGACCTGGATTCCGGTCGTTCCCCCGACGCTGGCGATCCGCTCCTCGCCGAGTCCGGTGGAGAACTGCACAGAGGCGTACACACCGAATTCCCTTGAGAAATCCCAGGCGACGCCCAGACCGACGAGCGGGCCGATGGCGAACCTGGACCGGAGCTCGCTCCAGAGCCCGACCTCGAAGAAGGTCTTGAGCTCCTCGGTGCCGAAGTAGCCGCGGTAGCGAGCGTCCACCCCGGCCAGGTAGCGCTCCCGCGTGGGGTCGTCGTAGCCGCCCAGCCGGGCGATGGCGCCGACGATGATCTCGTTCCCCTCCCCCGTCGGGTCGAAGCCCCAGCCGAGCCGGAGCGCAGGCCGGTCGAGGTTGCGCGTGGTGCGGCCGGAGATGGCGACCGTGTCGCGGTCGTAGGAGAAGCCGAGGAGCGGCCCCTGCTGCTCGCGGTGGTCGAAGCGCTGCTCGAGCGCCGCGGCCGGGACCGGGAGGAGGAGCGTGCCGGCGAGCGCCAGCGCGGCGGCGACGAGCTTCGCCGGGCTCATCCGGCGACCACCGGGAGGGCGATGCCGGCGAGCTCGTTCATGCGTCCCGACCGGAAGGGCTCGAGGTCGAGGGCCACCGCCTTGAAGCCGGCCGCCTTCACGGCGGCGGCGAGGCCGGCGCGCCGCTCGAAGGCGAGCGCCAGCTCCTCCTCGGCCACCTCGAGCCGCGCCACCTCGCCGTGGTGCCGGACGCGGAAGGACCGGAAACCGAGCGCCCGCACGCCGGCCTCGGCCAGCTCCACCTGGCGCAGCCGCTCCGGCGTCACCGGCGTGCCGTAGGGGATGCGCGAGGCGAGGCAGGCGAGCTGCGGCTTGTCCCAGGTGGCGAGGCCGAGCGCCTCGCTCCAGGCCCGCACCTCGAGCTTGCCGAGCCCCGCCTCGGCGAGCGGCGAGCGGACCTGCGCCTCGGCCGCGGCGCGGTGGCCCGGCCGGTGGTCGCGCCGGTCGTCGGCGTTGAAGCCGTCGAGCACGGCCGCGAGCCCGTGGGCGGCGGCCGCCTCGCGGCAGAGCCGGTAGAGCTCGCGCTTGCAGTGGTAGCAGCGCTGGTCGGAGTTCTCGACGTACCCCGGGTCGTCCGCCTCGTGGCTCGCCACCTCCAGGTGGCGGACGCCGAGCCGCGCGGCGAGGAGCCGGGCCTCGGCCCGCTCCGCCTCGGGGACGGCAGGCGAGTGGGCGGTGAGCGCCACCGCCCGGTCGCCCAGCGCCTCGCGGGCGACGGCCAGGACGAAGGTGGAGTCGACGCCGGCGGAGAAGGCGACGAGGGCGCTGCCGCAGCCGCGCAGCGCCTCGCGCAGGGCGTGGAGCTTCGGCTCGGAGGCGCGCCGCAGCTCGTCGAGCGATCTGGCCATGCGGTCGGGCTCATAGCCCGACCGGCGCCGGAGCGCCAGCCTGGGCCGGCGCCACGGGATCGCCAGCGGGCGCGGGGAGATCAGCGCTTCTTGGCGGTGCGCGCCGCCGCCTTCTTCGGCGCCTTGCGCGCGGCGGAGCGGACCACCGCGCCCGGCTTCGCCTTGGCCGCCTTGGCCGCCTTGGCCGCCTTGCCCGGCTTGGCCGCCTTGCCCGGCTTGGCGCCCTTGGCCGGCTTGGCCGGCTTGCGCTTCGGCCTCTGGCCGCCGGTCAGGTGGCCGAACTCGGTCGGGCCGATGTACTTGCCGTCGACGAGCGCCTGGAAGACGCGCGTCACGCTCGCCTCGACCGGCTCCTGGTCGGTGCGGACCACCAGCTCGGCGTGGGCGGGCGGCTCGTACGGCAGGTCGACGCCGACCACGCCCTGGATCTCGCTCGCCAGCGCGCGCTTGTAGAGCGCCTCCTTGCCGTCGCGCTGCAGCAGCGTCTCCATCGGCGCGTCGACGAAGACCTCGACGAAGCGGCGCACCTCGCGGCGGACCGCCTCGCGCGGCTCGCGGTAGGGCGAGAGGGCCGAGCAGACGGCGATGCCGCCGGCGCGGGCGACCGCCCGGGCCACGTACCCGAACCGCTTCACCACCACGGCGTGATCGTCCTTGGAGCCGCCGAGCCCCTCGATGAGGAGCTTCGCCTCGCCGTCCTCGTCGAGCAGGAGCGCCGGGCGGCCGATCTGCCCCAGCCGCTGCGCGATCTGGCTCGCGAGCGTGGTCTTGCCGGCCTTGCGCATGCCGGTCAGCCAGATGACGAAGCCGGTGCTGTGCAGCCAGTCCATGCCCACCTCTCGGGACGGGTGAACATAAAGTATACAGGCCGCCGCTCCGATTGCCAAATCGGAGCCAACCGTCAATCCCGATTTTTCTCGCCTGATGCCAGCGGCTTATCCTTCGTGGACCTCGCCGCGCGGCGTCACGTCGGGCGGTGTGGGAGGCGCGTCTGGGCGTAGGTCTGGCCGTCCCAGCGGTGCGCCCGCACCTCCTCGGCGAGGCCGCCCGAGAGGGCGATCACCACCTGGGCCACCCCCTCGAGGAGCGGCTCGCCGTCGCAGAGCATGGCGTCGAGGTCGCGCTGCGAGAGGCCGGCGCCGCCGCGAGGGTGGGAGTGGTAGACGGCCAGGAGCTCGCCCCCCTCGCCGTCGAGCTCCTCGAGGACGCCGAGCAGCGCCGCCGGCGCGATCTCGAAGCTCTCCTCGGGCCGGGCCGCCACGTTCTCGAGCGCCCGCACCTCGCAGGCGCCGTCCGGGCGGCGGACGACGAGGCCGCAGACCTCCCGCTCCGGCGAGCCCTCGGCCAGCGCGGCGAGCCGGGCGGCGACCTCGGCGAGCGGATCGGTGCGCGGCGCCATCAGGCGGTCTCCGGCGCCAGCTCCTCCTTGGGAGCGCAGGCGCAGCCGGGGAGGCGCGACGAGGTCCGCGACGCGGTGACGCCGCGGATCAGCTCGACCCGCCGGCCGGTCACGGCCGCCGGATCGGCGATGAGCTGGAGCAGCTCCTGGGCCGCGAGCGCGGCCAGGGCCGCGGCGGCGGGCGCGGGCGGGCGGCCGGTGCCGGCCACCGTGCGGGCGCAGGCGTAGCAGGGCGCTCCCACCGGCACCGAGACGAAGGAGCCGCCCTCCCCCTCCGCCTCCAGCACGACGTGCGGGATGCGGGCGCGCCGCGCCGTCTCGGCCGACGAGAGCGCCTGGGCCGAGGAGCTGGCGACGACGAGCGTGGCGGTCGGGACACCGCCCATCGGGTAGCCCTCCACCGCGACGTAGCGCGAGAGCGGCGCCAGGGCCGCCACCGCCGCCGCGGCGCGCGGCTGGCCGGAGTCGCCGGGGCCGAAGAGCCAGCCGCCCAGGTCCGCCGGGCCGACCAGGTCGGGGTCGTCGATCCAGAGCGTGCCGACGCCGGCCTGGACCAGGTAGACGAGCGCCGGGGCGGCCACCGCGTCGGCGCCGATGACGCGGACGCGCGAGGCCATGAGCCGCTCCTGCCCGGCGGCGCCGAAGCCGGGGACGAGCAGCTGCCGGGCCCAGCGGGCGATCCGGTCCTCGGTGAGCTCGGGCGCGCCGCCCGCCACGGCCGGCACCACCGTGAGCCGGTCGCCGTCCCGCACCGCGGCGTCGAGCCCGCCGAGCGCGCGCAGGTCCTCCTCGTTGAGGAAGAGGTTCACGTAGCGGCGCAGCGCGCCGCGCCCGTCGAGCAGCCGCTCGCCGAGGCCGGGGTGGGCCGCCTCGAGGGCGCCGAGCACCTCGCGCACCGTGCCCCCCGAAGCCCGCACCTCGGCGCGGTGGCCGGTGAGCCCCCTGAGCGGCGTGGGAATCCGGACGACGACCTCCATGCACCTCTCCTCAGGCCAGCGCCGCCGGGGGCGCGCCCTTCTGCAGAAGCACCCGCACCGCCCCGGCCTGTGCCGCGGCGAGCGGCTCGACCGACAGGACCCGGTGGCCGTCCTCGACGGCGCTGCGCGGCACGCTCTCGGCCGGCTCGCCGGCCGTCAGCCAGACCTCGAGCACCTGGCCGAGCGCCAGCCGCTCGAGGGCGACCCGCGTCTTCACCCAGGTGAGCGGGCAGGCGTAGGCGCGCAGGTCGACCGGGCCGGCCAGGCTCACGGCGCGCTCCCGGGGCGCGAGCTCGTCACCTCGCAGGCGGCCGGCGCCGCGTCGCCGAGCGGCTGCTTGCCGGCGCAGGCCGGGCAGCCGGCGCGGCGGCGCACCAGCACGAGCCGGGAGCGGGCCGAGCGCGACTCGTGGACCAGCATGCGGCCGGCGTAGGCGCCCCGCTCGCCGGAGAGCAGGCGCAGCGCCTCGGCCCCCATGAGCGAGCCGGCGAAGCCGGACAGCGCGCCGACGATGCCGGCCTCGGCGCAGGAGGGCACCTCGCCCGGCGGCGGCGGGGCCTCGAAGAGGCAGCGCAGGCAGCCGGAGAGGCCGGGCATGACCGTGAGGATCTGGGCCGTGGTGCGCAGCACGCCGCCGTGGACGAGCGGCTTGCCGCAGCGCAGCGCCGCGTCGCTCGCCAGGAACTTGGTGCCGAAGTTGTCCGAGCCGTCGACCACCACGTCGACCGAGCGGACGAGCGCCTCGGCCCGGGCCGCGTCGAAGCGGCCGTCGATGGCCTCCACCTTCAGGCCGGGGTGGAGCGCGGCCAGCCGGGCCGCCGCCGTGGACGCCTTGCGCTCCCCCACGTCCAGCTCGCCGAAGAGCGGCTGCCGGTTGAGGTTGGAGGACTCGACCGCGTCGTCGTCGATGACGACGAGCCGGCCGACGCCGCCGGCCGCGAGGACGAGCAGGGCCGGGCCGCCGAGGCCGCCCGCGCCGATCACCAGGGCGCTCTTCTGCGCGAGGTCCATGTGGGTGCACCGCGTATAGCCCGCGCCCGGCGCGCCGGCAAGGCTCGGCGGCGCGGCCGGCCACCGTCTAGAACGCCAGCGCCCGGCCGCCCTGCGCCAGCCGCCAGAGCGACGGGATCGGCTCCAGCGCGTCGAGCGCGGCGCGGGCCGCCGCCGGCTCGAGGCCGGCCAGCCGGACGGCCGTCTCGCAGGCCACCACCCGCAGCCCGAGGTCGCGCCGGGCCTCGGCCAGCGTCTCGGAGAGCGGCGGCACCTTGGCCGCGGGCGCGGTGGGCGGCGCCCCCTCGTCGAAGGTCCCGGCCACGAAGGCGCGCAGCGGCTCGAAGGAGAGGACGAGCGTCACCGGGTCGCCGAGCGCCGCGGCGGTGATGCCGAGGGTGACCGCCTGGTAGCGCGCCTCCCACCCGGCCGAGGAGAGGAAGATGACGGTGGGGCCGCTCACGGGCGCCTCCCGAAGAGCCGGCCGAAGAGGCCGGGCCGCCCGGGCGGCGGCACGGGCTCGATGGGGCGGGCGCCGCGCGGGGCCGTCGCCGGCTCCGGGACGCCCAGCTTGGCGCGCACCGCCTCCGGCGCGTCGCGCGTGGCCAGCTCCGCCGCGGTGACGGCGCCGGTCGCCAGGTTGCGGGCCGTCACCGAGAGGATCCCCTCGCTGCCGAGCGCGAACTCGACCGCCACGCGCACCGCCCCCCGCGGCGCCGGCGGCAGGCCGCGCACCGTGACGGTGCCGAGCAGCTCGCAGTCGGCGACGCGCGGCGCGTCCCCCTGGAAGACGTGCAGCTCGAGCTCGGTCTGCCGGTCGTGCGTGGTGGTGAGCTCGTAGGCCTTGCGCGCCGGCAGCCTGGTGTTGCGCGGCAGCACCGGCACCATCCGCCCGCCCGGCAGGCCGACGCCGATCCCCATGGCGAGCACGTCGATGAGCACCACCGCGTCGATGCGGCCGATCGAGTCGCCGAGCAGCGCCGCGCCCAGGGCCACCGCCTCGTCCGGGTGGACGCCGCGCGACGGCTCGCGCCCGAAGAGCTGCAGGGCGCGCTGCCAGACCAGCGGCATGCGGCTCTGGCCGCCCACCAGCAGCACCTCCTGCACCTCCCGCGGCGACAGCCCCTTGGCGGCGAGCACCTCCTGGCAGACCTCCAGGCTCCGCTCCACCAGCCGGCCGGTGAGCGCCTCGAGCTCGGCCCGCGTCACCTCCACCTCGAGCGACAGGTCGTCGCCGGCGGGCGAGCGGCACAGGTAGGGCACGCGCGCCACCGCCCGCTCCCGCTCCGAGAGGGCGACCTTCAGCTCCTCGGCCGCGTCGCGCAGCCGCTGCCAGACCACCCGGTCCTCGGGCGGCGGCACGCCGTGCCGGTCGAGGAAGGCGTAGGCCAGGTGGTCGACCAGCTGCGCGTCGAAGTCGACGCCGCCGAGGAAGGTGTCGCCGCCGGTGGAGACCACCTCGTAGACGTCCCCGTGGATCTCGAGCACCGAGGCGTCGAAGGTGCCGCCGCCCAGGTCGTAGACCAGCACCCGCGCGTCGAGCCCCTTGCCGTAGCCGAAGGCGAGCGCCGCGGCGGTCGGCTCGTTGACGATCCGCTCCACGTTCAGGCCGGCGAGCGCCCCCGCCTCGCGCACCGCGTTGCGCTGGTGGTCGTTGTAGTAGGCCGGCACGGTGACGACGGCCCGCTCCACCGCCTCGCCGAGCGCCTGGCTGGCGGTGTCGCGGATCTCGCCGAGCAGGAGCGCCGCCACCTGCTGCAGCGAGAACTCGCGGCCGGCGAACCGGACCGCGGCGGCGCCGCCCGCCCCCTCGACGATCTCGTAGTGGAAGCGGTCGCGGCAGGCCTGCACCGTCGGGCTCCGGAACGGGCGGCCGACCAGCCGCTTCGAGCCGTAGACGGTGTGGCGCGGGTTGACCACCACCTGCGCCTTGGCCGCCTGGCCGACGAGCAGCCGCCCCTGCGGGTCGAAGGCCACCACCGACGGGATGGTGCGGTAGCCGAGGCGCGAGGTGAGCACCTGGGCGCGGCCGTTGCGGGCCACCGCCACGCAGGAGTTGGTGGTCCCGAGGTCGATGCCGACCACGCGCGACGAGGCGGGGCGGACGACGGCGGGGGCGGCCGGGGCGCCGTCGGCCGGGCGAGGCGCCTGGGGCCTCGCGCCCGGCGAGGCC
>DASTGK010000446.1:0-2050 GCA_035719085.1 Anaeromyxobacteraceae bacterium | reverse complement strand
AGGCGCTCGTGGCGGCCGGCCTCACCGCGATGGCGGCCGGCGGCCTCGCCAACTGGGCGTACGGGATGCAGGGATTCGTGCTGCTCCACGAGCGGCAGCCGGTGCGGCTGGGGCCGGCCACCCTGGAGAGCTTCACCTGCGGCCCGCTCGCCGACCTCCGCGAGCTCGACCTCACGCTGGCCCTCGCCCGCCTCCGTTTCCGGGCGGCCGGGCGCGAGGGCTTCAAGCCGCGCAGCGAGCTGCGCCTCCTCGACGCGGCCGGCGAGGAGGAGGGGCTCGCCGTGGAGGTGGGGCGCGCGGCGGCGCACCGCGACCTGTGGCTGCACCAGGGGGCGTTCGGCTTCTCCCCCCACCTCGTCGTCGCCGCCGGCGGCAAGGCGGTGCTCGACGAGTACGTGCCCTTCCGGACCGTCGTCGACGGGAAGGGGGGCGTCGCCTTCGCCGGCGAGCTCACGGTGGCGGCGGCGCGGCTCGCCCTGCGCGGGACCATCACCCTCGACGACCTGGACGACGAGATGCGAGGCCATCCGACGCTCGAGCTCGAGCTCTCCGAGGGCGGCGGCCCGCCCCGGAGGGTCGCCCTCAAGCCGGGGGAGATGGCCGACCTCGAGGGCCGGCTGCGCGTCGGCTTCACGGGGCTGCGCCGCTGGGCCGAGATCGACGTCTCGCGCCGCACCTACCGGGCCCCCGTGCTCGCCGGCGGTGCGCTCCTCGCGCTCGGCGCGCTGACCTGGGGGCTGGCGGCGTGGCGCGGCCGCCGGGCCGCCCGGCCTCGCGTATGATGCGCGGCTCGATGCGCAAGGGGCTGGCACCGGCGCTCGCCGTCCTCACCGTGGGGCTCGCCGCGCTCGGCGCCGCCGCGCTCCGCGCCCGCGCGCCCGAGGGGGCCGAGGCGCTCCCGCCCGCCGAGCGGGCCGAGGTCGAGGCGACCGCCCGCCTCTTCACCCGGCTCGCCGCCCACCTGAAGGGCTCCGGCGGCGACCCGCGCTTCGCCGAGCGGATCCCCGCCGCGCCGGCGGTGGTGGAGGAACTGCTCGCGGAGGCGGCCTTCGTCGACCGTGCCGGCCGCCGCGAGGAGCCGCGGCTGCAGCGGATCGAGCTCGGGACGCCGGTGCGGGTGGCGCCGGGGCGGGTCCGGATCGACGCCCGCGAGCTCTGGGTCACGCGCGTCGTCGCCCGGGGCGGCCAGCCGCTCGAGACCCGCTCCGACGTGATCTCGGTGCGCTACCTGCTCGACGCCGACCGGGGCCGCTGGCAGGTCGCCGCGTGGAGCCTGATCGGGCCGGGCGGGGAGGGGCGGTGAGGCGGCTCTGGGCCGTCGCCGTCTCGATGCGGACCACCGCGCTGCTCATGGCGGCGCTGGCGGCCATCCTGCTCCTGGGGGTGCTCCTGCCGCAGGCCGACGCCGACCCGGCCGCCTACGCCGCGGCGCTGCGGCGGGGCCTGGCCTGGCGCTTCCTGCTCGAGGGGCTGCGGCTCGGCCACCTGGCGACGAGCCCGCTCTTCCTCGCGGGGCTGGGCGCCTTCCTGGTGAGCCTGGCGGCGGGGCTCGCCGACCGGCTGGGGAGCACCGTGCGCCGGCTGCACGTCGCCCCGCCGACGCGGGCGCAGCTCGACGCCCTGCTCGCCGGCGGCCCGGAGGCCGAGGCGCCGGGCGATCCGGCGGCGGTGGCGGCGCGCGCCGCCCGCGTGCTCGAGACCCTCGGGTACCGCGTGGCGCCGGCCGGGCCGGGCGTCCTCTGGGGCGTCAAGCACCGCCTCGCGCTCCTCGGGTTCCCGGTCTTCCACGCCGCCTTCTTCGCGCTGGCCCTCGGCGGCGGGCTGGTCTGGTGGACCCGCGACGTGGTGGCCGTCGGCGCCTGCGAGGGGCAGCCGCTCGCGTCGGCCACCGCCGCGGTGGAGCGGCGCGCGCCCGCCGGCCCCGCCGAGCCGCCGCCGCTCGCCGTGGAGCGGGTGGACCTCGCGCTCGAGCAGGGGAAGCCCCTCGACCTGGCCGTGGCGCTGCGCTGGCTGCCCACCGGCGAGGTGCGGACCACGCGCGTCAACCACC
>DASTGK010000445.1:0-5432 GCA_035719085.1 Anaeromyxobacteraceae bacterium | reverse complement strand
GTCGGCCACGGTGCTGCCGCTCCTGGCGGCGCCCGCCTGGGGGCCGGCCGAGGTGGAGGCGCTCGCTGCCGTGCTCGCCGCCGACCGGCGCTGGAGGGGGCCGTGAGCCAGGTGGGCCGGGCCGTCGCCGGGCGACGCGTGGTGGTCTGCGTCGGCTCGGGCGGCGTGGGCAAGACCACGGTGGCGGCGGCCATCGGCCTGACGCGCGCCATGGCCGGGCAGCGGGTGCTCGTCTGCACCATCGACCCGGCGCGGCGGCTCGCCAACGCCATGGGGCTCGGCGCGCTCGGCAACGTCGAGGCGCGGGTGCCGGAGCACGCCTTCCACGAGGCGGGGCTACGGCCGCGGGGCGAGCTGCACGCCATGATGCTCGACGTGAAGCGGACCTGGGACGACCTCGTCACCCGCCACGCGCCCGACCCGGCGCGGCGCGAGCGCATCCTGAAGAACCGGCTCTACCAGCAGATGTCGGCGGCGCTGGCCGGCTCGCAGGAGTACATGGCGATGGAGAAGCTCTACGAGCTCGCCACCGACCGCGACTACGACGTGGTGGTCCTCGACACGCCGCCCACCGCCCACGCCCTCGACTTCCTCGACGCGCCCGACCGCATCCTCGGCTTCCTCGGCAACGAGGCGGCGCGGGCGCTGCTGGCGCCGGCGCTCGGGGCCGGCAAGCTCGGGCTGCGCCTCGCCCAGCTCGGCGGCGGCTACATCGCCAAGACCCTGGCCCGCTTCACCGGCGGCGAGCTGCTGCGCGACCTGGCCGAGTTCCTGGCCGGCTTCCAGGGGATGTACGAGGGCTTCAAGGACCGGGCGGCGGAGGTGCGGCGGCTGCTCGGCCAGCCCTCCACCGGCTTCGTGCTGGTCGCCTCGCCGAGCCCGCTCTCCATCGACGAGGCGCTCGCCTTCCACGAGCGGCTCCACGCCGAGGGGATGCCCGTGGCCGGCCTGGTCGCCAACCGCGTCACGCCCGACCTCTGGCCCGGCGCCGCGCCGCTGCCCGACGAGGCGGCGCTGCGGGCGGCGCTGCCGGGGGACGCGGCGCTCTGCGGGCGGCTCGCGGCCACGCTCGCCGAGCACCAGCGGCTCGCCCGCGCCGACGCGCAGGCGCTGGAGCGGCTCTTCGCGGCGGTGCCGGTGGCGCGCTCGGTTGTGCCGCGGCTGGAGCGCGACGTCCACGACCTGGCGGGCCTGGCCCGGCTGGCCGAGCGGCTCTAGGAGCGCGCCGCGGAAGTGACTAGGATGCGGGCGCTCGATGACCCGCCACGCCCTCCTCCTCGCCCTCCTCGCCGCCGGGTGCGCCACGGTGCGCCCGACGCCCACCGCCACCGCCCCGGCCGCCCCCTGCGCCGCCGCCGGCCTCCCCTGCCAGGCGCCGCCCGCCCCCGCCGCGGCGCCGAGCGGCCCGGCCGACCTCGCCTACGAGCCGCAGTCGATCGAGGTCTCGAAGCTCGACCTCGAGCTCGCCGGCAAGAACGACGAGGAGCTCTTCGCCATCGGCCAGGCCGCCTTCTCGGCCGGCGAGCTGGAGCGGGCCGCCAACGCCTTCGGCCGGCTGGCCGACCTCTTCCCCTCCTCGCGCCGCGAGGCGACCGCCCTCTTCGACGCCGGCCTCGCCTACCAGCGGCTGGAGCGGTGGCGGCTCGCGCTCGAGCGGTTCCGCGGCGTGACGCGCAAGTACGAGGGGGCGGACGCCGACGAGGCGGCCTTCAAGGCGGCCGAGTGCCTCTACCACCTCGGCGAGCTGGCCGACGCCCGCACCCTCCTCGACGCCCTGGCGAAGCGGACCGACCTCTCGGCCGCCGACCACGTCCGCGCCCTCACCCAGCGCGGCATCGTCGAGCTCGAGGCCGGGCTGCCGGTCGAGGCGGAGCAGAGCCTGCGGCTCGCCGTCTCGGCCTGGAAGTCGGGGAGCGAGCAGGAGCGGCTCGACGACTACTACCCGTCCCAGGCCCAGTTCTACCTGGGCGAGGTCTACCGGACGCACTTCCAGGCGGTGAAGCTCGACCCGTCGAAGGACGGCGAGGCCAAGCTGGCCAAGGACCTCGAGGACAAGGCGGAGCTGCTCCTCTCGGCGCAGGGCCACTACCTGCGCGCCATCCGCATCGGCAACGCCGACTGGGCCGTGGCCGCCGGCTACCGCATCGGCGAGCTCTACGACGCCCTCCACGCCGCGCTCGTCGAGGCGCCGCTGCCGCCCGGCCTCGACGCCGAGGAGACGGCCGCCTACCGCGCCGAGCTGAAGCGCAAGGTGCGGGTGCTCGTCACCAAGGCCATCGCCATCTACGAGCAGACGCTGGCGGTGGCGGGGCGCACCCGCATCGAGAACAACCGCTTCGTGGCCGAGACGCAGGCCTCGCTCGACCGGATGAAGCAGGCGCTGCGCGACATCCCGGCCGACGGCGCGGCCCCCGCCGAGCCGCGCCTGCCGCCCGACGCCGTGCCCGAGAAGGGCTAGCGCCTCGCGTCGCTACGCGGGCGAGCCGCCCGCCCCTCCGGCGGGGACGGCCGCGGGGTACATGGCGTCGAGCTCGGCCTGGTACCGCCGCTCCACCGCCTTGCGCTTCACCTTCTGGCTCGCGGTCAGCTCCCCCTCCGCCTCGGAGAGCTCGCGCGGCAGGATGGTGAAGCGCTTCACCGTGGCGAAGCGCGGCAGCGTGGCGTTGAGCTCGTCCACCGCCTTCTGCACCAGCGCCTTCACCGCCAGGTGGCCGGCGGCCCGCTCCGGCGTCAGGTCGGCGATCCCCTGCGTGGCGCCCCAGCGCCGGATCCCCTCGGGGTCGAGCGTGACGAGCGCGGTGACGTAGTTGCGCCGGTCGCCGTGGACCAGCGCCTGCGCCAGGTAGGGGCAGCGCGCCTTCAAGCCCGCCTCGAGCTCGGTCGGCGCGACGTACTTGCCGCCCGAGGTCTTGATGAGGTCCTTCTTGCGGTCGGTGATGGCGAGCCGGCCCTGCTCGTCGATGACGCCCACGTCGCCGGTGTGGAGCCAGCCCTCGGCGTCGAGCGCCTCGGCGGTGGCCTCCGGCAGGCCGTGGTAGCCGCGCATGATCCAGGGGCCGCGCATCAGCACCTCGCCGTCCTCGGCGAGCCGCACCTCCGTGCCGGGGAAGGGCGGGCCCACCGTGCCGATCTTGCGGTTCCAGGGGAGGTTGCAGTGGGTGGCCGCCGACGACTCGGTCAGGCCGTAGCCCTCCAGGATGACGATGCCCATGGCGTCGAAGAACTCGGCCACGTCGCGCGAGAGCGGCGCCGAGCCGGAGATGAAGAAGCGGAGCCGGCCGCCGAAGAGGTCGCGGATCTTCTGGAAGACGAGCCGGTCGGCCACGGCCCGCTGCAGGGCCAGCGCCACGCCCGGCGCCTTGCCGTCGCGCAGCAGGCGCGACGCCTCGAGGCCGGTGGCCACGGCCCACTCGAAGATCACTCGCTTGAGGCCGCCCCCCTCGGTGGCGGTGGCCACCACCTTGGCGTGGACCTTCTCGAAGATGCGGGGCACGGCGCAGACGAAGGTGGGCCGGACCACGCCCAGGTTCTCGACGATCTTCTCGATGCGCCCGTCCACCGCGGTGGGGAAGCCGATGCGCAGCTGCGCGGTGCCGATCATCTTGCCGAAGGAGTGGGCCAGCGGCAGCCAGAAGAACTGCACGGCGTCGTCGTGGTCGAGGATGCCCGAGGCCTGCACCGAGGCCGACTGGGCCAGCCAGCAGGCGTGGGTCAGCTCGACGCCCTTGGGCGTGCCGGTGGTGCCCGAGGTGTAGATGAGCGTGGCCAGGGCGTCGCTGCGGATCCGGGCGCAGGTCTCCTCGAAGGTGCCGGGGTGGGCGGCGTCGGCGGCGCGGCCCGAGGCCTCGAGCCGGTCGAGCGAGAGGACGAAGCCGTCGGGCGAGCCGGGGCCGTCGAAGACCACCACGTGGCGCAGCCGCGGCAGCTCGGCCCGGCGGGACACCAGCTTCTGGACCTGCCCGGCGTCCTCGACGAAGCAGACCACCGCGCCCGAGTCGGAGAGGATGTACGCGCACTCGTCGGCGGTGGAGGACGGGTAGATGGTCGAGGTGGCGCCGCCGGCGCAGAGGACGCCGAAGTCGGCCAGCACCCACTCGATGCGCGTCGAGGAGAGGATGGCGCAGACCTCCTCCATGCCGACGCCGAGCGTGCGCAGCCCGGCCGCGACGGCCCGGACGCGCGCCTCGGTGGCGGCCCACGAGAGGCTCCTCCAGCCGCCGTCCGCCGGGTAGCGGAAGGCCTCGGCGGTCGGCGTCTTGCCGACGCGTTCGAGGAAGAGCTCGGGCACGGAGCGGGGCGCGGTCGCGGACATGGCGCCGAATGTACCGGCTCTCCGGGCCGCGCGGGGCGCGGCGTGGCGGCCCCGCGGGGGCTCGTCCGCCATGGCGGAGTGTCCACCTTGACGGATGAATGTCCTATACATAGGATGCTCATCCAATCTAACGGACACTCTGAAAGGACCACCACCGCCATGGCCCTCCCCCCGAACCGCACCCCCCGCTTCGAGACCCTGCAGGTGCACGCCGGCCAGGAGCCCGACCCGACCACCAAGTCGCGGGCGGTGCCCATCTACCAGACCACCTCCTACACCTTCGACTCGGCCGAGCACGGCGCCAACCTCTTCGCGCTCAAGCAGTTCGGGAACATCTACACGCGGCTCATGAACCCGACGACCGACGTCTTCGAGAAGCGGGTGGCCGCGCTCGAGGGCGGCGTGGCCGGGCTGGCGACCGCCTCGGGCCACTCGGCGCAGTTCCTCGCCATCACCAACATCGCCCAGGCCGGCGACAACATCGTCTCCTCGAGCCGGCTCTACGGCGGCACCTACAACCAGTTCAAGGTGACGCTGCCCCGGCTCGGCATCGGCGTGAAGCTGGTCGACTCGGTGGAGGCGGCCGACTTCGCGAAGCTCATCGACGCGAGGACCAAGGCGCTCTACGTCGAGACCATCGGCAACCCCGGCTTCGACATCCCCGACCTGCCCGGGCTGGCCGCGGTGGCCCACCAGGCCGGCATCCCGCTCATCGTCGACAACACCTTCGCCGCCGGCGGCTACCTGTGCCGCCCCATCGAGCACGGCGCCGACGTGGTGGTGGAGTCGGCCACCAAGTGGATCGGCGGCCACGGCACCTCCATCGGCGGCGTGATCGTCGACTCCGGCAAGTTCGACTGGACGAAGTCGGGCAAGTTCCCGTTCTTCACCGACCCCTCCCCCGGCTACCACGGCCTGGTCTTCAACTCGGTCTTCGGCGTGGGCGGCCCGTTCGGCAACATCCAGTTCATCATCCGGGCCCGCGTGGAGGGCCTGCGCGATCTCGGGCCGGCGCTGTCGCCCTTCAACGCCTTCAACTTCCTGCTCGGCCTGGAGACGCTCTCGCTGCGCGGGCAGCGGCACGTGGACAACGCGCTGGCGCTGGCGCGCTGGCTCAAGA
>DASTGK010000444.1:0-3652 GCA_035719085.1 Anaeromyxobacteraceae bacterium | reverse complement strand
CTGCCGCGCGGCGACGTCGACCAGCGCCGCCGCGCTCGCCCGCCAGCCACGCCCCCTCGCTGCCGCCTCTCCGCCACCCCCTCGGCGTGCGCCTGGGCACGAGAAGCCGGCCGAGAGGCGGTGCTGGCACCGAGCGGTCGGCGCAAGGATGTGACGAATCCTGAGTCCGCGGCGGTCCTGGAATTCGGCCCGGCGCTGAGCTGCGGGCGTCAGCCGGGCGGATGCCAGCGCTCGCGGCGCCCGCTCGCGCCGCGAAGTGCAACCCGTTCCTCACGCCAGCCCGAGCAGCACCCAGGACAGCGCGTGGGCGAGCGCCGGTGCGACGAGGGAGCGGGTCCGGTCGGCGAGGAGGCCGAGGACCAGGCCGAAGACGAGCTTCACGGCGAGGGCGACGGGGTGGAAGGCGAGGTGCAGCACCGCGAAGAGCCCCGCGACGAGCGGGATGCCGGCCCAGCTGCCGAGCCGACCCGAGACGGCCGACTGCAGCCACCCTCGAAAGGCCGACTCCTCCGCGAAGGCCGCTCCGGTCCCGATGACGAGGAAGAGCAGTCGCTGGCGCGGCGTCCAGGACGCGACCGCCGACAGCGTCGACCCGAAGCCGCCCGGTTCGGCGACCTCGACGAGGCCCGCCGTCGCGAGCACGAGCGCCAGCCCGCCGACGACGCCGAGCAGCACGCCTCGCCCGGGCGAAGTGGTGCTCCAGCCGAGCTCGCGCAGCGTGGTGCGCCCCGCCCGCGCCATGCCCAGGACGAGGGCGGCCACGATCGCTGCGCCGACGATCGCCGCCGCGAAGGTCGCCACGTCGGCCGCGGCCGGGTCGCCATGGCGGGACGCCCACGCCATCACGAGCAGGCCTGTGGCGCGCACCAGCACGGCGAAGCCGAGGCCCAGCAGGAGGCTGGGGGGTGCGGTCCGGGCCGCGCCTGCGCCCGCGGCGGTGAGAGGGAGGTCCATCCCGAGAGGCGACGTCACGTTAGGTGAAGCAGCCAGCCCAACCGGATGCGCGCGCCAGGCCGCTCTGGCCGGGCGCCCCGGCCTCGAAGGGACGACGCCCCCTACGCCTTCAGCGCCGCGCCGTCGAGCAGCCGCTCGCACAGGTCGGGGAAGGGGATGCCGTTCCCCGCCGCGATCTTGGGCACGAGCGAGGTGGCCGTCATCCCGGGGAGCGTGTTGACCTCCAGGATGTAGGGCGTGCCGTCCGGCACCAGGATGAAGTCGGTGCGGGTGACGCCGATGCAGCCGAGGCCGCGGTGGGCCACCTCGGCCTCGCGCAGCAGCCGCCGCGTGTCGCTCTCCGAGATGCGGGCCGGGTAGAAGTACTGCGTCGTGCCGGCGGTGTACTTGGCCGCGTAGTCGTAGAACTCGTTCGCCGGCACCACCTCGATGACGCCGAGGGCCTTGCCGTCGAGCACTGCCACCTGCACCTCCTTGCCCTTCAGGTAGCGCTCGACGATGACGTCGCCCTTCCAGCGCGCCGCCTCGCGGCAGGCGGCGGCGAGGTGCGACGGGTCCTTCACCAGCGTCACGCCCACCGACGAGCCCTCGCAGGCCGGCTTCACCACGCAGGGGAAGGCGAAGGGCAGGTCGGCGGCGGTGACGGCGCCGGCCTTCTCGGGCGGGAAGGTGCGGTAGTCGGCGACCGCGAGGCCGAGGCTGCGGAAGAGCGCCTTGGCGAGCACCTTGTCCATGGCCACGGCCGAGGCGAGCACGCCCGAGCCGGTGTAGGGGATGGCCATCGCCTCGAGCAGCCCCTGGACGCAGCCGTCCTCGCCCCAGCGGCCGTGCAGCGCCACGAAGGCCACCTCGGCGCCGGCCTCGCGCAGCCGGGCCGCCACCTCGCGGTCGACGTCGACGAGGGCCACGTCGTAGCCCTTGCTGCGCAGCGCCTCGGCGCAGGCGGCGCCGGTCTTGAGCGAGACCTCCCGCTCCGACGAGAGCCCGCCGTACAGCACCGCCACCTTCTTGCCCGTCCAGGTCGCCATGTCGTTCCTCCGCGCGCCGCCCGGGGCGGCGCTCCGGCCCGCTCAGCCTTGCAGATCCTCGGCCAGGTGCTCGCCGAGCAGCCGCACCTCCGCCACCAGCTCCACCCCGAACCGCTCCCTCACCCGCCGCCGCGCCAGCTTGACGAGCGCGAGCACGTCGCGCGCCGTGGCGCCTCCCGTGTTCACCACGAAGTTGGCGTGGACGTCCGACCACATGGCGTTCCCGACACGGTGCCCCTTGAGGCCGGCCGCCTCGATGAGCTGGCCGGCGTGGCGCCCCGGGGGGTTGCGGAAGGTGGAGCCGAAGTTCGGCTGCGTGAGCGGCTGGGTGCGCCGCCGCGCCGCCACGTCCGCCTCCATGGCGGCCCGGCTGGCGGCCACGTCGCCCGGTCGGAGCCGGCACTCGAGCCGCGTCACCACCGCGCCCGGCGGCAGCCGGCTCGTGCGGTAGCCGAGGCCGAGGGCGGCGGCCGGCACGAAGCCGGCGCCGTCGGCGGTGGCGAGCTCGACGCGCCCGAGCACGTCCTTCATCTCGCCCGTGCGCGTGCCGGCGTTCATGGCGGTGGCGCCGCCGAGCGTGCCCGGGATGCCGGCCGAGAACTCGGCGCCGACGAGGCCGCGCTCGTGGGCGCGCGCCATGAGCCGGGCGATGGGGGCGCCGGCGGACAGGACCAGCGTCTCCCCCTCGACCCGCTCCTCGCCGAGGTCGGCCGGGAGCCGCAGCACCACGCCGCGCACGCCGGCGTCCGCCACGAGCGTGTTGGCGCCGCCGCCGAGCACGGCGAGCGGCACCCCCAGCTCGCGCACGGCGCGGAGCAGGGCGGCCAGGTCCTCGGGGTCGGCCGGGCGGACGAGCAGGTCGGCCGGGCCGCCGACGCGGATGGAGGTCCGCGCCGCCAGCGGCTCGTCCCGCAGGGCCTCGCCGCGCAGCCGGCGGGCGATCTCGTCGCGCCAGTCGGCCACTAGCCGCCCAGGAGCCCGAGCAGCTCGGGCCCGACGGCGGTCACGTCGCCGGCGCCGAGGGTGATGACGAGGTCGCCCGGCCGCACCCGCTCGCGGGCCGCGGCGGCCAGGCCGGCGCGCGCGACGTGCTGCGCGTCCTTGTGGCCGCAGGCCCGCACCGTCTCCACCAGGCCGGCGGCCGAGACGCCGGGGATGGGCTCCTCGCCGGCGGCGTAGACGTCGGTGAGGAGCAGCACGTCGGCGTCGTTGAAGGCGGTGGCGAACTCGGCGTGCAGGTCGCGGGTGCGGGTGTAGCGGTGGGGCTGGAAGACGCAGACCACCCGCCGCCGGAAGGCCTCGCGCGCCCCGAGGAGCGTGGCCTTCACCTCGGCCGGGTGGTGGCCGTAGTCGTCCACCACGGTGACCCCGCCGGCCTCGCCCCGCACCGTGAAGCGCCGCTGCACCCCCTGGAAGGCGGCGAGCGCGCTTCGGGTGACGTCGGGCGGGATGCCCATCTCGTCGCCGAGGGCGATGACCGAGAGGGCGTTGAGCGCGTTGTGCCGCCCCACCATGGCCACCTCGAAGCGGCCGAGCGGCTCGGAGCGGCGGAAGGCGTCGAAGCGGACGGCGTGCCCGGAGACCTCGATGGCCTCGGCCCGGTAGTCGGCCTGGTGGCTCTCGCCGTAGGTCACGTAGCGCTTCCCCACGTCGGGGAGGAGGGACTGCAC
>DASTGK010000443.1:0-2104 GCA_035719085.1 Anaeromyxobacteraceae bacterium | reverse complement strand
CATCGCGGCGGCGTTCGAGCTGGGGCGGCGCGGCGCCTGGTCGCCGCCGCGGCGCGGGGAGCGCTGCCTCGATCCGGGCCGCGTCCACGAGCTCCTGCGCCACGCCGCCCACGCCGAGCGCGAGGGGTTCCACGTCGTGCTGCTCGACGTGCGCGGGCGGCTGCTGCGCGCGGTGCAGGTGGCCGAGGGCTCGCTCTCGCAGTGCCCCGTCTCGCCGCGGGACGCGCTGCGGCCGGCGGTCCGCGAGGGCGCCCACTCGGTGGTGTTCGCCCACAACCACCCGAGCGGCGATCCCGCGCCGTCGCCCGAGGACTTCGACCTGACCGAGCGGCTCCGCGCCGCCGCCGAGCTGGTCGGCGTCCTGGCGCGCGACCACGTCATCGTGGCCGCGGCCGGGTACTACTCGTTCGTGGAGGCGGGGAGGTGGCGCCGCTGAGGGCGCCGGCCCGCTACCACTTCGAGTTGCGTGGCGTGGCCGGCTGCGCGGCGGCCGGCTTCGGCGCCGGGGCGGCGGTCTTGGCGGGAGCGGGTGCGGCCTTCGCCGCCGGCTTGGGAGCGACCTTGGACACCGCGGGCGCCGGCTTTGCGACCGGCTTGGGCGTCGGCTTCGGCGCGGGGGCGGCCTTGGGCGGCGCCTTGGCGGCGGCGAGCAGCTTCTCGATCTCCGGGTCGTGCCGGTCGAGCGACTGCGCCTGCTCGAGCGGCGCCACCGCCTCCTCCGGCTTGCCCTGGGCGAGCAGCAGCTGCCCCTGGCAGCGGTAGCCCTCGGGCGCGCGGGCGTCCTTCTCGACGGCGCGGCGGCAGGCCTTCTCGGCGTCGGCGGGACGGTGCGCCGCGAGGAGCGCGCGGCCGAGCGCGGCGTGGGCCTGGGCGCTCGCCCCGCGGGCGGCGGCGAGCTTCTCGAGGAGCGCGGTGGCCCGGTCGGCGTGGCCGAGCGAGAGGTCGGCGAGCGCGTACCAGACGGCCGCCTCCGAGGTCATGCGGCCGTCGCGCACCGTCCGCTCGAGCGCGGCGCGCGCCTTGTCCTCCTGGGCGAGCCCGTGGAGCGCCACGCCGCGCCAGAGCCAGACGCTCCGGCCGTCGGCTCCCTCGAGCGCCTCGAGCGCCGGGGCGTAGCGGTGCAGGCCGGCCCGGGCGCGCGCCAGCCGCACCCGGTGCTCGACCGCCTTCGGCTCGAGCCGGAGGGCCTTGGCGGCGGCCTCCTCCGCCGGCTCGAAGAGGCGGGCGTCGCTGAGCAGGTCGGCGCGGGCCGCCTCGAGCCCGGCCGAGTCGCCGAGCGCGCCGGCCGCGAGCACGAGCCGCCGGTCGGCGCCGGCCGCGTCGCCGGTGGCCGTCTGCACGCGGGCGCTCGCCAGCTCGAAGCGGAGCCGGGCGGCGAGCGGCGGGGCGCTGCCGGCGTCGTCCTCCACCGCCTTCAGCTCCTTCGTCGAGCCGTCGAGCGGCCGCTCGAGCGCGAGGCGCGCCTCGGCGGCGCCGATGACCGAGCGCGGGTGGGTGGGGTGGGCGGCGATGGCCGCCTCGTAGAAGGGGAGGGCGCGCTCCGGCTCGCCGGCGGCGAGGTGGCTGTCGCCGAGGTCGGCGAGGGCCCCGAGCAGCGGCGGCGTGGCGTGGGCCGCGATGTCGAGCCGCCCGCGGGCGCTCTCCACCTGGCCGCGGCCGAGCAGGATCTCGCCGGCGAGCTGCTGCAGGAGCGGGGCGGCGCCGGGCGGCAGGGCCAGGATCGGCTCCTCGGCCGCGGCCCGCGCCCCGGGCTCGGCGAGGAGGTAGCGGGCGGCGAGCGCCCCCTCGCCCGCCTGCGGATCGTCGGCGAGCTCGCGCGCCAGGGCGCGGGCCTGCTCGTCGCCGTGGTCGACGGCGAGCCGCGCCGCCACCTGGGCCGAGAGCGAGAGCACCTCGGGGTCGTGCGGCAGGGCCTCGCGGGCGGCGGCCAGCACCTCGGCGGCGCGGGCGAGCGAGGCCTTGGTGTCGCGCGCCAGGCCGGCGCGGGCCGCCTCGGCGGCGTGGGTGGCCTGCTCGGCGCGGGCGCGGGAGCGGACGGTGAGGTAGGCGCCGGCCGCGACGGCGGCGACCACCAGCACCGCGCCGAGAGTGATGGCGCGGCTGC
>DASTGK010000442.1:0-3080 GCA_035719085.1 Anaeromyxobacteraceae bacterium | reverse complement strand
GGCGGTGCGCGGCACGCTCGCCGCCCGGCTGCGCGACTTCGACGAGGCGGAGCGGCTCCTGGGGCGCGCCCTGGCGCTCGACCCGCAGGACGCCTGGCTCCACGTGGAGCGCGGCGTCGTCCACGAGCTGGCCGACGAGTACGAGGCGGCGCTCGAGGCCGCCGACCGGGGCCTCGCCCTCGCCCCGTGGTACCGGCCGGCGGTCGACCTCCGCGCCCACGTCCTCGTGCTGCTCGGGCGCGAGGACGAGGCGGTGGCGCTGCTCCAGGCCGGGCTCGGGCGGCTCGAGGCGGCCAGCACCGCCGAGGCGCTCCTGCAGCTCCAGGTGGAGCGGGGCGAGCACGCCGCGGCCGAGGCCACCCTCGACCGGATCGAGGCGCTCACGCCGCTGCGCGCCCCGGCCTACGCCGCCTGGCTGGAGGGGCGCCGCTCCGACGTCGCCTACCACCTCGGCGACCGGGCGCGCGCCATCGCCCACGCGCGCCGCTCCGGCCACCCCTTCTACCTGGCGCTGGCCGAGCGGCTCGAGGCGGCCGGCGAGGGGGCGAGGCGGGTGGTGCTGCCGGTCCCCTTCGTGCGGCAGCACCACATGACCTGCGCCCCGGCCACGCTCTCGGCCATCTGCGCCTACCACGGCGTCGAGGCGGCCCACCTCGGGATCGCCGAGGTGATCTGCTACGACGGCACGCCGGACCACGCGGAGCGGCGCTGGGCCGCCGGCCGCGGCTTCGCCGTCCGCGAGCTGACCGTCACCTTCGACGCGGCGCGCGCCCTGCTCGACCGCGGGCTCCCCTTCACGCTCTGCGCCGTCGACCCGGGCAACTCGCACCTGCAGGCGGTGGTCGGCTACGACGAGGCGCGCCGCACGCTCCTCCTGCGCGATCCGTACTTCCGCTCGCTCATCGAGATCACCGAGGGCTGGCTCGACGACCACCGCCCCTCCGGCCCGCGCGGCATGGCCCTGGCGCCGCCGGGGCGCCACGCCCTGCTCGACGGGCTCGACCTGCCCGAGGCCGACCGGCACGACCTCTACCACCGGCTCCAGGCGGCGCTCGTGGACCACGACCGGCCGGCGGCGGCCGCCTGCGCCGAGGCGCTGGCGAGCCTGGCGCCGCGCCACCGGCTGACGCTGCAGGGCGAGCGCTCGCTCGCGAGCTACGACGGCAACGAGGAGCGGCGGCTCGCGGCCACCGAGGCGCTGCTCGAGCTCTTCCCGGACGACGTCAACCTGCGCGGCGCGCGCCAGGGCTCGCTCGCCACGCTGGGGCGCCGCCAGGCGCGCATCGACTGGCTGCGCGCCGAGCAGGCCCGCCGCCCCCACCCGCTCCTGGCGCAGGCCCTCGCCGACGCGCTCCACGACGACGCCCGCCACCAGCCGGAGGCCGTCGCCCTGGCGCGCGCCACCGTGCGGCAGCGGCCGGCCGACGGGCTCGGCTACCACATCCTGGCCGACGCCCTGTGGGGCGCCGGCGCCCAGGAGGAGGCGGCGCAGGCCTACCGCGTCGCCGCCTGCCTGGAGCGGACCAACGAGCACTACGCCGAGGCCTACTTCCGCGCCTGCCGCTGCCTGGGGCGCACCGAGGAGGGGCTCGCGTTCCTGGAGCGCCGCTTCGAGCGGCACGGCCGCAAGTCCTCGCAGCCGGCGGTGACGCTGGTCGAGGCGCTCGACGCGCTCGACCGCGACGCCGAGGGGCTGGCGGCGCTGGAGCGGGCGCTCGCCTGGCGCCCCGACGACGGCCCGCTGCTGCTCTTCGCGGCGCGCACCCACGCCCTGGCCGGCCAGGGGGCGCGGGCGGCGGCGCTGCTCGAGGGGGCGCGCGGGGCGGCCCACGAGGCCGACGTGCTGCGCACCCGGGCCCGGCTCGACGAGCTGCGCGGCGAGCTCTCCTCGGCCGCCGACGCCTGGGCCGGCGTGCTGGCGCTCGAGCCCTTCAACACGCGCGCCGCCCAGGCGGCCACGCGGCTCCTCGCCGAGACGCGCGACCGGAGGGCGGCGGTGGGCTTCCTGCGCCGCCACGTGGAGCGCTTCCCGCACCACCAGGAGCTCGGGCGGCTGCTGGTCGGCTGGCTCGACGAGGAGCCGCCCGAGGTGGTGGAGGCGGAGCTGCGCCGGCTGGTGGCGACCGATCCGGCCGACGCCTGGTCCTGGCGCGAGCTGGCGCTGCACCTGTCGCGCCTGGGGCGCGGGGCCGAGGCCCAGGCGGCGCTGGAGCGCGCCGCCGCCGTCGAGCCGGCCTGCACCTCGCTCGAGAACGTGCGCTCCTCGCTGCTCGCCGACGCCGGGCGCGCCGAGGAGGCCCGCGCCGCGCTGCGCGCCTCGCTGGCGCTGGAGGTCGACCAGGACTGGGCCATCGGCCGGCTCCTGGCGCTCGCCGGCGACGCCGCCGGGCGCGCCGCCGAGCTGCGCTTCCTCCGGGCCGAGATCGTCCGGCAGGTCGGCTTCGGCGACGCCCTCCTCGCCTACCAGCGCCAGGCGGCGGGCGTGCTCCCGCCCGACGAGCTGCTGGCCCAGCTGCGCGAGGCCCACGCCGCCCGGCCCGACCTGTGGCACGCCGCGGTGGCGGTGGGGCGCCAGCTCCTGCTGCTGGAGCGCCCCGGCGAGGCGCGCGCGCTGCTCGACGAGGCGGCGCGCCGCTTCCCGCTCCTGCCGCGCGTCTGGGTGGAGCTGGCCCAGGTGCACCACGTGCGCGGCGATCTGGCCGCGGAGCGGCAGGTGCTGGCGCGGGCGCTCGAGCTGCAGCCGGCCTGGCGCGAGCCGGCGCTGCGGCTGGCGGAGCTCCTCCACGGCGCCGGCGACCTCGAGGCGGAGCGGGCGCTCCTGGTGCGCACCCTGCGCCACGCCCCGGCGGACGCGCTGCTCCACGGCTGGCTGGCCGACGCGCTGCGCGGGCTCGACCGGCCCGACGAGGCGATCGAGGAGCTGCAGCGCGCGGTGCGGCTCGACCCGGGCTACGGCTGGGCCGCCGTGACGCTCGAGGAGCTGTGCGCGGCGCGCGGCCGGCCGGAGCTGCCGGTGGCGCTCGCCGAGGCGCTGGTGGCGGAGCGGCCGCTCGACCCGCGCGCCTGGCTGGTGGCCGGGC
>DASTGK010000441.1:0-8728 GCA_035719085.1 Anaeromyxobacteraceae bacterium | reverse complement strand
GGCAGCCTGAAGGAGGAGCTGGCGCCGAGGACGCTCGTCGTTCCTGACCAGATCATCGACCGGACCTTCCGGCGCGCCGGGACGTTCTACGAGGAGCTGGCGGTGCACGTGGAGCTGGCGGCGCCCTTCTGCCCCAGCCTGCGCAACGCGCTGGTGAAGGGCGGCACGGGCCTCCCCACCCGCCTCCACCAGGGCGGCACCTACGTCTGCATGGAGGGGCCGCAGTTCTCGACCCGGGCCGAGAGCGAGCTGCACCGGAGCTGGGGCGCCTCGCTCATCGGGATGACGGCGATGCCCGAGGCCAAGCTGGCCCGCGAGGCGGAGCTCTGCTACGCGCTCGTGGCGCTGCCGACCGACTACGACTGCTGGAAGCCGCACCCGAACCACCTCGACCAGTCGAAGCTGATCGAGGAGATCCTGGGGAACGTGAAGGCGGCGACGCAGAGCGCGGTCGAGTTGCTGCGCCGCTCCATCCCGCACGTGGCGGCGCTGGCCGACAAGCCGTGCCCCTGCCACTCGGCGCTGTCGCTCGCCATCTGGTCGGACCGGAGCAAGATCCCGGCGGCGACGCAGGAGCGGCTGCGCCCCATCCTCGGGAAGTACCTGGGCGCGTAGGGGCTCAGGCTGGGCTGGCGGCCGGCGCCGCGAGCGCCAGCCGGGCCAGCTCGCGGACGTTGCGCGGGCACTCCACCGCGTCGAGCTCTCCCGCCGCCACCCAGCGGGTGGCGTCGAACTCGTCGCAGCCAGCCACCTCGCGCGTCGCGACGTCGGCGACGAAGGCGAAGTTCATGTGGAGCCCCTTCGAGCCGGCGGGGTGCTCCTCGTAGCCGATGAGCCCCGCCGGCGTGCCGTCGACGCCGAGGCCGGCGGGGACCGCGCCCGCGAGGCCGGTCTCCTCGGAGAGCTCGCGGCGAGCCGCCTCGATCGGCGTCTCGCCCGGCTCGATCTCGCCGCCCACCGGCAGCCACGTGCCGAGCCGCCGGTGGCGGATGAGCAGCACGGCGCCGCCGTGGCGGCAGAAGACGGCGACGGAGAAGGCGCGGCGGGTGGCGGTCATGGCGGCGCAGCCTCGCACGGCGCCGCCCCCCGGTCACGCGCCCAGGGCCGGCCCGCCCGCCGGCGGCGCTGACCGCCCGGTCACCAGCCCCTCGTAGAGGATGGCCTGGAACGAGCGGGCCCAGGCGCCGAGGTCGGGCCGCTCGACCATGTCGATCATGCGGCGGCCGAGGTCCTCGTAGCAGCCGAGCACCACGTCGGCGACCACCGCGGCGTCGACGTCGCCCCGCAGGCGGCCGGCGTCCTGGTGCCGGCGGATGCGGGCGGCGGCCAGGCCCCGCATCCGGCGGCGGAAGTCGGCGACCAGGGCCGACCAGCGGCCGCCTCCGGCGCCGTCGATGGCCGGGAACAGGTGGCGGTTGCGCCAGAGGAGCTCGAGGAGCCCGCTGTCGACGGCCCAGTCGAGCTCGCGGCCGGGAGGAACGGCGCCGGGCGGGCCGTCGGGCTCGTCGGGGCGCGCCGCCAGCGCCTCGAGGGCGCCGAGGAAGCGCTGCAGGATCTCGCCGAAGGCCTCCTCCTTGGACCGGAAGTGGAGGTAGAAGGCCCCCTTCGACATGCCGGCCCGCCGCGCGATCGCCTCGACGCGGGCGCCGCCGAACCCGCCGCGCTCGAGCTCGGCGCGGGTGGCCTCGAGGAGGGCCTCGTGGGCGCCGGGGCGGGGGCGGCGGGCCATCGCGAAGCTCGTCTACGCCCGGGGGCCCCGGCTCGCAAGCGAAGGTGACCGATCGGTCAGCCATCGTGACGGCGGCCCCGGATGGGGGAGAGGAGCGGCGGCGCGGGGCGCGGCCCGGGGGCGCAGGTACAGTGGCGCGAGCGAGGACCATCGCATGGCGACCATCTTCTTCACCGGCTTCCCGGGCTTCCTCGGCGCGGAGCTGCTGCCGCGGGTGCTGGCCCGCCGCCGGGACGACGTGGCCATCTGCCTGGTGCAGCCCAAGTTCGCCGCCCTGGCCAGGGAGCGCGCCGTCACCATCGCCCGCCAGCGACCGGAGACCCGCGGGCGCATCCAGCTCGTCGAGGGGGACCTGACGGCGCCGGACCTGGGGCTGGCCGACGCGGCGGGCGTCGCCGGCGGCGTCGTCGAGATCTTCCACCTGGCCGCGGTCTACGACCTCATGGTCCCGCGCCCGGTTGGGCTCGCCGTCAACGTCGAGGGGACCCGCCGCGTCCTCGACTTCGCGGCGCGCTGCGGTCGGCTGGAGCGGCTCCAGTACGTCTCGACCTGCTACGTGTCAGGGCGCTTCGACGGCCTCTTCCTCGAGGCGGACCTGGAGCGCGGGCAGCCGTTCAACAACTTCTACGAGGAGACCAAGCACCTCGCCGAGGTGGAGGTGCGCCGCCGCATGGCCGAGGGGCTGCCGGCCACCATCTACCGGCCGGCCATCACGGTGGGCGACAGCCGGACCGGCGAGACGCAGAAGTTCGACGGACCCTACTTCGTGCTGCAGTGGATCGAGCGGCAGGCGCGGCTGGCGGTGATGCCGACCGTGGGCGACCTCTCGTGCGAGGTGAACGTGGTGCCCCGCGACTTCGTGGTGGGGGCCATCGACGCGCTGTCGGGCATGCCGGGCTCGCTCGGCAAGACCTACCACCTGGCCGACCCGCGCCCGCTCGACGTGCGGGCCCTGCTCCACCACATCGGCGAGGTGACCGGCCGGCGCATCCTGCGCGTCCCGCTGACGCTCGGCCTCGCCAAGGCGGCGCTCGACCGGGTGCCGGGGGTGTACGCGCTCATGCGCATCCCGTCGGCCGCCATCGACTACTTCGTGCTGCCGACCCGCTACGACACGCGGAACGCGCAGGCCGACCTGGCCGGCACCGGCGTCGCCTGTCCGGGGCTCCAGGAGTACCTGCCGCGGCTGGCCGAGTTCCACCGCGCCCACCCCGAGATCTCCGACCGGGCCATGACCTGACGCGGTCCGGCGCCTACCGGAAGTGGCGCCCCAGCTCGTTGGCCCACTCGCTCCCGAGCTCGGCGGCGTGCGCGCCGAGCCACTCGGTGAAGCGCATCGCGCCGGTCGGCGGCCCGCTCGACACGAGCAGGTTGGCGGTGAGCCCGGCCACCTCGTCCTCGGTCAGGGCGACGTCGCCGACCACCGGCCGCAGCAGCCGGGAGGCGAGCAGCAGGAGCCAGGGCGGCACCGGGACGACGAGCGCGCGGGAGCCGACGGCGCGGCGCACCAGCCCGACGAGCTCGTCGAACCCGAGCGCCTCCGGGCCCACGGCGTCCATGGCCACGTTCCCCCGGCTCGCGCCCTGCTCCACGGCGAGCCGGGCCAGATCGTCGACGTGGATGGGCTGGAGCCCGTAGCGGCCGGGCACCACGCCGAAGACCGGCAGGCGCCGGAGCAGCCAGGCGATGTTGTTGACGAGGACGTCGCGCCCGCCGAAGAAGACGGCCGGCCGGAGGATGGCGTGCGAGAGGCCGGAGGCGGCGAGCGCCAGCTCCACCTCGGCCTTCCCCTTGAAGTAGGGCAGGGGCGAGTCGAGCGACGGGTTGGTGATCGAGACGTGGACGACGCGCTCGACGCCCGCCTCGGCCGCCGCCCGGAAGAGCCGCCGGCTCCGCTCCGCGGCGAGGGCGTGCGTGACGCCGCCGTGGGCGAAGCGGATCCAGTAGGTGTTGTAGAGGACCTTCACACCGGCGAGCGAGGCGCGCAGCGCCGCCGGGGCGTCGAGGTCGAGCCGCCGCACCTCGACGCGGCCGCCGAACGGATCCGGCCGGTCCGGGTGGCCGGTGAGCGAGCAGACCTCGGCGCCCTGCTCCAGGAGGCGCCGCGTGATGTGCAGGCCGCTGTACCCGAACGCCCCGGTCACCGCGTGGAGCTGCTTCGCCATGGCTGCCTCCCTCGATGATGGTTCAGAAAGTTCCGAACGTTCCGCGCCACGGCGGCGCGGGGTACCGCGACGCGCCTACCTCTTCCTTCGCGGCTTGCCGAATGGGAGGCCCGACATCAGGGCGAGGGCGGCCCGGGAAGAGGCCGGATCCTCGAGGAACCGGCTCGCCACCCCCTCGACCGTGCCGAGGAGGTCGGCCATCTGCTCGAGCCGGGCGAGCACCTCGCCCCGGGCGCCGGGCTGCGCCAGGAGCCGGTGGACCGCCTCGAGCGCCGGATCGAACTCGCGCCGCTTCCGCTCCTTCAAGATGCGGAAGAACATGGCCCAGACGTCCGGCTCGGTGACGTAGAAGTCGCGCCGGTCGCCCGGCGCCTCGACCTGGCGGACGACGCCGAAGGTGCGCAACTCGCGCAGCGACATCGAGGCGTTGCCCTTCGACATCTGGAGCCGGTCGGCGATCTCGTCGAGGCTGAGCGGCCCCTCGGTGGCCATGAGCAGGGCGTGGACCCGGGCCACCGAGCGGTTGATGCCCCAGAGGGCGCCCATGGCGCCCCAGGCCTCGACGAACTGCTGGACGCTGTCCCCGGCCGGCGTCGTCATCGTGCGTTCAGAATAAACAGAACGATGCGAGCGGTCAACGGGCCCGGACCAGTCCGGCGATCCACCCGGCCAGATCGAGCGTGCGGGGAGCGGCGACCCGGCTCCAGGCCAGCACGTCGCAGCCCGAAAAGACGACGGGCCCCTCGCTGGCGCGAGAGGCCCGTCGAAGATGGCTCCCCAGGCATGACTCGAACATGCGACCCGGTGATTAACAGTCACCTGCTCTGCCAACTGAGCTACTGGGGAATGGCAGGGCGCGGAATCTAGAGAATGAGCCCCCCTCGCGTCAAGGGGGTTTCGGGGCCAGGCGGGCACGCTGCGCCCCGAGGACCAGTATACTCGGCGCGAGACCACCGCATGCAGCTCGACAGCCCCGCGCGCACGCAGTTCCAGGCGCTCATCGCCCGCGCCCACCTCCCGCTCGACGAGGCGGCCCTCGCGATCGCGGCCGAGGAGTACCCGGGTCTCGACACCGGCGCCTACCTGGCGGAGCTCGACCGGCTCGCCCGGCGGGTGGAGCGCCTCTCGCCGGCGCCGCTGCGCGCCGCCACGACGCTGCGCGCGCTGCGCGAGGTGATCTTCGAGGAGGAGGGCTTCCGCGGGAACGAGAAGGCCTACTACGACCCGCGCAACTCCTACTTGAACGAGGTCCTCGATCGGCGGCTCGGCATCCCCATCAGCCTGTCGCTCCTCTTCATGGAGGTGGCGCGCCGCGCCGGCCTCGACCTCGCCGGCGTCGGCTTCCCCGGCCACTTCCTGGTGAAGCTCTCGCCCGAGACCGGGCCGGAGGTCTTCATCGACCCGTACAACGAGGGCGAGCTCCTCACCGCCGAGGAGTGCGTGGCCCGCTTCAAGAACGTCTCGCAGGGGCGCGAGTTCGATCCGCGCTACCTGCAGGCGGTGGCGCCGCGCCAGATCCTGGGGCGCATGCTCCACAACCTGAAGCGTATCTACGTGGAGCAGGGGGACGACGTCCGGGCCTACTGGGTCATCGACCGGCTCCTCCTGCTCGCGCCGGACGCGGCCGACGAGCTGCGCGACCGCGGCCTGGTCTCGGCGCGCCTGGGGCTCAAGCCGGCGGCGGCGCGCGACCTCGCCACCTACCTGGAGCGTGAGCCGGCGGCGGCCGACGCGGGCGAGATCCGCGAGCTGCTCTCCTCGCTGCGCGCCAAGCCGGCGATGCTCAACTGACCGCGCCGCGAGGCGCGGGCCGCGGGGGGCGCGCTCAGCGCGTCCGCTCGAGCGCCCGGAGCCGCAGCCGCTCCACCGGCCGGCCGTGCACCAGGTGCTCCTCGACGATCTCGGGCACGTCCTCCGGCCGGACGTGGCCGTACCAGACGCCCTCGGGGTAGACGACGACCGACGGGCCGAAGGCGCAGGCGTCGAGGCAGCCGGCGGCGTTGGCCCGGATCTCCGCCTTGAGGCCGCGGCGCGCCAGCTCCTCCTTGAAGGCCTGGCGCACCGCCTCGCTCCCCTTGGCGCCGCAGGAGCCGCGCGGATCCGTGTCGGGGCGCCGGTTCTCGCAGACGAAGACGTGCAGCCGGTAGCGCATGGCTCGCCTACCCGTCGTTCCGGTCCATGGGCCGCGCCCGGGCGTTCACCGGCGCCTCCCGCCGCGCCGGCCCCGGGCGGCCGGCCGAGGGCTCCTGGCCGCGCCCCGCGCCGCGGCGGGCCGCGCCCAGCCGGCGCCGTCGAGGATCTCGAGCACCTGCGTGAACGACGAGATGGCGAGCGGCCAGCGGGCCGGCGTCTCGTCGGCGACGTGGCGCTTGGTGACCGAGGGGGCGGAGATGACGCGGAGCCGGTCGCGGTACTCGGTCGAGACGTAGGTGCCGTACTCGGCCCAGACGCCGAGCGCGCCGCACGCCTGGGCCACCGGCATGTCCTTCTTCACGTTGTCGCCCACGTAGAGCACCTCGGCGCCGCGCAGGCCGCGGTCGGCGAGGATGCGCGCCAGGCCGCCCGGATCCGGCTTCTCCAGCTCGGGGGGCAGCTCGATGACCGGCGCCCGGGCGGCGTAGTGGCCGGCCGCCTGCTTGCGCCGGATCTCCGGGTCGACGTTGTCCGGCAGCGGGTAGCCGGGCAGCGTGTAGACGGCGTCGAAGAAGCCGTCGAGGCGGAGCGTCTTGAGCCGCAGCTCGGCGGCGTTGCGGGGCGCGTCGGTGAGGCCGACGAGGGAGAGGCCGCGCTCGCGGATGGCCTGGAGCGTCTCGCGGACGCCCGGGTAGGGGTGCAGGTAGCGGTCGCGCGCCGCGGCGAAGGCCTTGCGGGCCGGGTCGACCACCAGCGCGTTGAAGGAGTCGAAGTCGGCCTCGTAGGGCTTGAAGAGCTCCGACTCCTGGATGGCGAACGGGTACTCGTTCGACTGGTACTTCGCGTAGACCGCCTTGAGCGACTGGACGATCCGGACGCGGGGCAGGCCGGTGGTGGCGGTGAGCGAGGCGACCATCGCCTCGAGGGAGGGGACGATGTAGTCCACCCAGGGGTAGAGGGTGTTGTCGAGGTCGGTGACGACGGCGCGGAGTCGCGGCACGGCGCCATGCTACCCCGGCCGCGGCGGCCGGGCGCGCCTCGCGCGACGGCGCGCGCGGACGGCCGGCAGGGGGCGCTCGGGCGCCGCCCCGGTGTACCATCCGGCGCGTGAACCCTGGACGCTTCCGAGTCGTCACCGCGCTGCCGCCCGACGGCGGCTGGCGCACCGAGCTGGCGGTCGACGTGTCGGCCACGCCGCCGCGCCCCGTCGTCCTGGCCCGCGTCCCGCCGGCCGTCACCGGCGACGCGTCGGTGCTGGCGGCGCTCCTGCGCGGCGTCGAGCTGGCGGCGCGGGCCGACCACCCGTCGATCCTGCCGGTGCTCGGCCTGGCCGAGACGGGCGGCGGCCTCGCGGTGCTCGGCCCGTTCCGCGAGGGCGAGACGGTGCGCGCCGTCCTGGCCGGCGGCGGTCCGCTCCCTCCGCCCCTGGCGGCGAAGGTCGTCTTCGACGTCGCCCTGGCGATCCACGCCGCCCACGCCCTGGCTGGCGTCGGGGACCGGGTGCTCTGCCACGGCGACGTCCGGGCGGAGCGGGTGCTCGTCACGGAGGACGGCGGGGTGCTGCTCGTCGGCCTCGGGCGGCCGGCCGAGGCCAAGACCACCCCGGCCGACGACCTGCGGGCGGCCGCCAGGCTCCTCCAGGCCTGCCTGGCCCCGGCGGGGCAGGGGGCCGTGCCGCCCGATCTCGCCGCGGTGGTGGAGCGGGCGCTCGGGCCGGAGGGCTTCCAGTCCGGCGCGGCGCTGGCGGCCGCCGTCGCGAGCGCTGTCACCCCGGCCACGCCGGCGGCGCTCGCGGCGCACGTGGCTGTGGCCGTCCCGGCGGGCGGCGCGCTCAGGTCCGCGAGGCGGCGGGCGCTGCAGGTGGCGCTGAAGGAGGAGGGGGTGGAGGTGGAGGAGGGTTCAGGGCTTTCCGAGGCGATCCCGACCTCGACCTCGACCCCGACCTCGCCAGCCGCCCTGTCACCCCAGCCCTCTCCCCCGGTGGGGGAGAGCGAGGAGAGCCATGGTCCCGCGGTGGCGGAGAGGGGGGAGAGCCATGGTCTCGCGGTGGTGGAGAGGGAGGAGTACTCACTGCTCGACGACGACCGCCTGCCGCTCCTCGTCGCCGCCGCGTGCGGCGCCGTCGGCCTGCTGCTCGGCTGGCTCGTCGGCCGCTGACGAAAGCAAAAAGGGCCGGCCGGACACGCGAACGCGCCCGGCCGGCACCAGTACGCGCCAGGTCCGTGCACCTGGCGCGCATCCCGCGTGACGACCCAGGTGAAAGGTGGTGCAGCCGCCGTGCCGCGATGGCGCAGCCGGAATCGGCAGTGGATCGGGGATCGCGCCGCCGGCGGCACGAGGCGCCTGCCCGGAATCCAGGCAGCGCCTGCCGCGCTCGCGGGCTCGCCTACCAGTAACCCCAGCGCCGGCGCAGCACCCACTCCGCGCCGAGCGTCGCCGCCAGCGCCGCCAGGTACCACCAGCGATCCCAGATCGGCAGGTCCTTGCGCCGGCCGATCTCGACCACCTCGGGGTCGGCGAGCTGGAGCGTGGGGAGGCCGCCGCCGGGCAGCACCGAGGAGGCGCCGCCGGTCGCCTCGGCGATGGCGCCGAGCAGCTCCGGGCGCGGCGCCGCGTCCGAGTCCTCCGGGCCCGAGGTGCGCACGGCCACCGCGCCCGCGGCGCGCTCGACGGGCGCATCGGGCGGGCACGGGCCGGCGCC
>DASTGK010000440.1:0-2133 GCA_035719085.1 Anaeromyxobacteraceae bacterium | reverse complement strand
GCCCTGGGTGAACGGCGGCGCGCCGCTGCGGCCGCCCCAGGGCGGCTGGAACGTGGTGAGCGCCTCCTACCTGGCCTTCGCCGAGGGGCACCCGGTGCCCATGCCGCTCGTCACCTCCGACGCCAAGGCGCTGCCGGCGCTCTTCGCGGCGGCGGCGAAGCGGGCGCTCCAGGCCGGCTTCGAGGTGGTGGAGGTCCACGCGGCCCACGGCTACCTGCTCCACCAGTTCCTCTCGCCGCTCGCCAACCGGCGCGACGACCGCTACGGCGGCTCCTTCGAGAACCGGACGCGGCTGGCGCGCGAGGTGGTGGCGGCGGTGCGGGCCGCCTGGCCGGAGCGGCTGCCGCTGCTGGTGCGCGTCTCGGCCACCGACTGGGCCGAGGGCGGCTGGACGCCCGACGAGACGGTGGAGCTGGCGCGGGCGCTCGCGGCGCTCGGCGTCGATCTCGTCGACTGCTCCTCGGGCGGCCAGGTGCCCACCGCCAGGGTGCCGGTGGGACCGGGCTACCAGGTGCCGTTCGCCGAGCGGGTGCGGCGCGAGGCGGGCGTCGCCACCGCCGCCGTCGGGCTCGTCACCGAGCCGCGGCAGGCCGAGGCGATCGTCGCCGAGGGGAAGGCCGACCTGGTCCTCCTCGGCCGCGAGCTGCTGCGCGACCCGCGCTTCCCGCTCCGCGCCGCCGCGGCGCTCGGCGTCGAGGGGCCCTGGCCGAAGCCGTACCTGCGCGGGAAGCCCTGAGCTCCCCGCCGGTGCTGCGGCGCGGGGCGCCGGCCGTTATCTTCGGCGCCTCACCACGACGGCGAGGTGGATCATGGAGAAGCGGAAGCTCGGCCGGCAGGGGCTCGAGGTGTCGGCGCTCGGCCTCGGCTGCATGGGGATGAGCGACTTCTACGGCCCGACCGACGAGGCCGAGTCGGTGGCGACGCTCCACCGGGCGCTCGAGCTCGGCGTCACCTTCCTCGACACGGCCGACATGTACGGGCCGTTCAAGAACGAGGAGCTGCTGGGCCGGGCGCTGCGCGGGCAGCGGGACCGGGTGGTGCTGGCCACCAAGTTCGGCAACCGGCGCAGCCCCGACGGCGCCTTCCTCGGCGTCTCCGGCCGGCCCGAGTACGTGCGCGAGGCCTGCGAGGCCTCGCTGCGGCGGCTCGGCGTCGAGACGATCGACCTCTACTACCAGCACCGCGTCGACCCGCAGGTCCCCATCGAGGAGACGGTGGGCGCCATGGCCGGGCTGGTGAAGGCCGGCAAGGTCCGCTTCCTCGGCCTCTCCGAGGCCGGCCCGGCCACCATCCGGCGGGCCCACGCCGTCCACCCGGTGAGCGCCCTCCAGACCGAGTACTCGCTCTGGAGCCGCGACCCGGAGGAGGAGCTCCTGCCGACGCTGCGCGAGCTCGGCATCGGCTTCGTGCCATACAGCCCGCTCGGCCGCGGCTTCCTCACCGGCCGCTTCAGGACGCCGGCCGACCTGCCCGAGGGCGACTGGCGGCGCCTGAACCCGCGCTTCCAGGGGGAGAACTTCGCGAAGAACCTGGAGCTGGTGAAGAGGGTGCAGGCCATCGCCGCCGACAAGGGGGCGACCGCGGCGCAGCTCGCGCTCGCCTGGGTGCTGGCGCGCGGGCCGGACGTGGTCCCCATCCCCGGGACGAAGCGGCGGGCCACGCTCGAGGAGAACGTCGGGGCGCTGCGCGTCACGCTGACGAAGGACGATCTCGCGCGCATCGACGAGGTGGCGCCGCGCGGCTCCGCCGCAGGGACGCGCTACCCCGAGGCCGGCATGAAGATGGTCGGCCTGTAGGAGCCGAAGACTCGGGATCGCCGTCCGCTCCCAGGTGGGGAGGACACCCTCATCCTTCACCATTTCGGCACAGGGGTGGCTTGCGCCCGATCCCTGCGAGGATCATCGTCAGGGTGTCCGGCAGCTCGGAGGGCGTGGACGGGCGGTGGCGGGTGGAGAGGTTGCCGGTGGGAGTCCACCGTGACGACGACCGAGCTCTACGCCGTCTACTGCCAGGCCTACGCCGACTTCGACTGGATCCTTCGGGGTGAGCGGCACGCCACAGGTGGAGGCCCCTACCGGGTGGTCGAGGCGGTGGTCGAGTTCGCCATCCAGGACGCCGCCAACGGCACGCCGC
>DASTGK010000439.1:0-6612 GCA_035719085.1 Anaeromyxobacteraceae bacterium | reverse complement strand
GGCGCTCGCCCGGAGCGCCCGGCGCGAGGCGCGCCGCCGCCCGCTCTCGGCCGCGGTGGCCATCGCCTACCTGCTCGACCGGCGGGCCGAGGCCCGCCGCGTGGCCGTCCTCTTCCGCGGCGCGGCGCTGGAGCTGCCGCCCGACGAGCTGCTCCCGCTCCTGGAGGGCTGACGCGTGGCGGGCGAAGCGGCACCCCCACGCGGCGGCGGCCCCGGCCCGGGGAGGGCGCGGCCCGGCGTCGGGCCCGAGCCCTCGCCCCTGCGCGTCGCCGTCGCCGTGCGCCCGGGCGACGCCCTCGGCTTCCGGCTGGCCGGCGCCGAGGTGCGCGAGGTGGCGCCGGGCGAGGAGGCGGTCGCCTTCCGCGCCCTCCTCGGCGACGCGCGGCTCGGCGTGGTGGCGGTGGAGGAGGCGCTCCTGGCGCTCGCCCCGCCGCGCCTCGTGGCCCGCGCCCGCGCCCGCGGCCTGCCGGTGCTGCTCCCCTTCGCCCTGCCGCGCCGCTGGGGGGAGGCGGGGCGCGGCCAGGCCTGGGTGGCGGCCCTCATCCGCCGCGCCGTCGGCTACGGCGTGAAGCTCGGCGCGGGCGGCGGCGCGCCCGGCCCCGGGGGGCGGCCGTGACCGCGCCGGGCGAGATCGTCCGGATCGCCGGGCCGACGGTGACGGCGCGCGGCCTGGCGGGGGCCGGGCTCAACGAGGTGGTCTGGGTCGGCGAGCGCCGGCTCCTCGGCGAGGTGATCCGCATCGAGGGGGAGCGGGCCACGCTGCAGGTCTACGAGGAGACCGCGGGGCTCCGGCTCGGCGAGCCGGCGCTGGCGACGGGCGAGCCGCTCTCGGTCGAGCTCGGGCCGGGGCTGCTCGGCGCCGTCTTCGACGGGGTGCAGCGGCCGCTCGAGGCGCTGGCGGCGCGCGAGGGGGACTTCCTCGGGCGCGGCGCGCGGCTGCCGGCGCTGGATCGGTCGACCCGCTGGGCCTTCGAGCCGGCGGTGGCGCAGGGCGACCTCGTCGCGCCAGGCGCTCGCCTCGGCACGGCGCGCGGCCCGGGCGGCGAGCCGCACCCGATCCTCGCCCCGCCCGGCGTGGAGGGGCGCGTCGCGTCGGCGCTGGCGGGTCCGGCCACCGTCGACGACCCGGTGGTCGAGCTCGAGGGCGGCCTGGCGCTGCGGCTCGCCCACCGCTGGCCGGTGCGCCGCCCGCGCCCGTTCCGCCGCCGGCTGCCGCCCGAGGTCCCGTTCCTCACGGGCCAGCGCGTGCTCGACGGCTTCTTCCCGGTGGCCGCCGGCGGCACCGCGGTGGTGCCGGGCGGCTTCGGCACCGGCAAGACGGTGCTGGAGCAGAGCCTCGCCAAGCACGCCGCCGCCGACGTGGTGGTCTACGTGGGCTGCGGCGAGCGCGGCAACGAGATGGCCGAGGTGCTCGACGAGCTGCCGCGCCTGGCCGACCCGCGCACCGGCGGGCCGCTCATGGCGCGCACCGTGCTCGTGGTCAACACCTCCAACATGCCGGTGGCGGCGCGCGAGGCCTCCATCTACACGGGCTGCACCATCGCCGAGTACTTCCGCGACCTGGGGCTGCAGGTGGCCCTCATGGTCGACTCGACCTCGCGCTGGGCCGAGGCGCTGCGCGAGATCGCCGCGCGGCTCGAGGAGATGCCGGGCGAGGAGGGCTACCCGACCTACCTCGCGTCGCGGCTGGCGCGCTTCTACGAGCGGGCCGGGCGGGTGGAGCCGCTCGGCGGCGGCGAGGGGGCGGTCACCATGGTCGGCGCCGTCTCCCCGCCCGGCGGCGACCTCTCCGAGCCGGTGACGCAGTGCTCGCTCCGCGCCTGCGGCGCCCTCTGGGCGCTCTCGCCCTCGCTGGCCCACCGGCGCCACTACCCGGCGGTCGACTGGGGCGTCTCCTTCTCGCTCGAGGCGGAGCGGCTGGCCGGCTGGTTCGAGCGCGAGGTGGGCGAGGGGGCGGGCGCGCTGCGCGAGGAGGCGGTGCGGCTGCTGCAGCGCGAGCGCGAGCTGCAGGAGGTGGCGGAGCTGGTGGGCACCGAGTCGCTGCAGGACGCCGAGCGGCTCACGCTCGAGGCGGCGCGGCTCCTGCGCGAGGGGTTCCTGCGCCAGAGCGCCGTCGACCCGGCCGACGCCACCTGCTCGCCGAGGAAGGCCCACGCCATGCTCGAGCTCCTGCTCGCCTTTCACCGGCGGGCCCAGGCGGCGGTGGAGCGCGGCGTGCCGCTGCGGGCGGTGCTGGAGAGCGGCCTGCCGGCGGCGCTGCTGCGGCTCGGGCAGGAGCCGGAGGCGGCGCTCCGGGGCGAGCGGGCGGCGCGGCTGGCGGCGCTCGAGGCGGCGCTGGAGCGCCTGGAGGCGGAGTGACCATGGCGCTCGACCTCCTGACGCGGCGGCTGCGCGGGGCCCAGGCGGTGGCCGGGCCGCTCCTCTTCCTCGAGGCGATCCCCGGGGCGCGGCTCGGCGAGGTGGTCCGGATCCGCACCCGGGCCGGCGAGGGGCGCGCCGAGGAGCCGGAGCGGCGCGGCCAGGTGATCGAGCTCTCCGAGACGCGCGTGGCGGTGCAGGTGCTGGAGGAGACGCGCGGCCTGGCGCCGGACCGGACCGAGGTGGAGCTCACCGGCGAGGTGGCGACGCTGGGCGTGACGCGGGCGCTGCTCGGCCGCGTCCTCGACGGCCTGGGGCGGCCGGCCGACGGCCTGCCGGCGCCGCTGCCGGAGGCCTTCCGGCCCATCCACGGCGCCGCGCTCAACGTGACCCGGCGCGAGAAGCCGGCCGACTTCATCGAGACCGGCGTCTCGGCCATCAACGGGATGAACACGCTGGTGCGCGGCCAGAAGCTGCCCATCTTCTCCTGCGCCGGGCTGCCGGCCGGACGGCTCGCGGCGCAGGTGGTCTGCCAGGCCCGGGTGCGCACCGGCGAGCCGTTCGCCGTGGTCTTCGCCGCCATGGGCGCGCCGTTCCGCGAGTACGACGGCTACCTGCGCGCCTTCCGCGAGGCGGGCGTGCTGGAGCGCACCGTGGTCTTCCTCGACCGGGCCGACGACCCGCCCATCGAGCGGCTCATGACGCCGCGCTGCGCCCTCACCTGCGCCGAGCACCTGGCCTTCGAGCACGGGCTCCACGTGCTGGTGGTGCTCACCGACATGACCGCCTACTGCGAGGCGCTGCGCGAGGTGGCGCTGGCGCGCGAGGAGGTGCCGGGGCGGCGCGGCTTCCCCGGCTACATGTACACCGACCTCGCCACCCTCTTCGAGCGGGCCGGGCGGATCCGCGGCCGGCCCGGCTCGGTGACGCAGCTGCCGGTGCTCACCATGCCGGACGACGACCTGACCCACCCCATCCCCGACCTCACCGGCTACATCACCGAGGGGCAGATCGTGCTCTCGCGCGACCTCTTCCGGCGCGGCGTCGACCCGCCGGTGGACGTGCTCCCGTCGCTGTCGCGGCTCATGGGGCTCGGCGCCGGGCCGGGCAAGACGCGGGAGGACCACCGCCCGGTGGCCGACCAGCTCTACGCGCTCTACGCGCGCGGCCGCGACGTGCGCCGCATGGCGGCCATCGTCGGCGCGGCCAACCTGGGCGACGAGGAGAAGCGGCTCCTCGAGCTGGCCGACGACTTCGAGGACCGGCTGGTCGGCCAGGGCGGCGCGCGGCGCACCATCGAGGAGACGCTCGACCTCGGGTGGCGGCTCCTGGAGCGCTTCCCGCCCGAGGCGCTCAACCGGATCCCGGCGGCGCTCGTCGCGGCGCGCCGCCCGAAGGGGGGCTAGGCACCACGCATGGCCCGGTCGCCGACCACGCGGATGGGGCTCCTGGAGCTGCGGGCGCGGCGGGAGGTGGCGCGCAAGGGGGCCCGGCTGCTGCGGGCCAAGCGTGAGGTGCTGTCGGGCGAGCTGGTGCGGCTCATGCGCCAGGTGCTCGAGGGGCGCAGCCGGCTCGACGAGGCGCTGCGCGACGCGGTGCGGGCGGTGGAGCTGGCCCGGGCGCTCGAGGGCGAGCCGCGGCTCGAGTCGCTCGGCTGGGCCGCCGGGCGCGAGGTGCCGGTGGCGGTGACGGTGCGCCGGGTCTGGGGGGTGCCCACGCCGTCGGTCTCGGCGCCGGCCCTGGTCCGCGCCGCCGACGGCCGCGGCAGCTCGGCGGCGAGCTGGGGGCCCACCGCCGCCGAGGCGGCCCGCGCCCACGAGGCGGCGCTCGAGATCCTCCTGCGCATCGCCTCGCGCGAGCTCCACCTGGCCCGCCTCGGCGACGAGATCCAGGCCACCTCGCGCCGCATCAACGCGCTCGAGCAGCTGGTCCTGCCGCAGCTGCAGGGCGAGGCGGCGCGCGTGGCCGCGGCGCTCGACGAGCGCGACCGGGAGGACGCGGTGCGGCTGAAGCGGATCCGCGGGCGGCCAAGGGAGCGGTGAGCCGGCCACCCGGCCGCACGTCGGCGCACCCCGACACACCCCTTGTCGGTGCCCGGTGGCTTGCCATCGCCGATCGAGGTGTTACCTGGGTGTCATGAGGCCCGTCGAACAGCCATCCGCAGAGACCCCCGACCTCGAGCTCGCCGGCAGCTGCCTGGCCTGCGGCGGCGACCTGTCGGTCCGCGTGCGCCCCGGCAGTGCCCGGAGCGTCTGCCGCGGCTGCGGCGCCTGGACGACGCCTCAGCTCTCTCGCCACGACGACGAGCTCCACATGGTGCAGGCGGCCGGCGCCCGGGCCTGAGCCGTCCCTCCGTGAGGGGCCCCGCCGCCGGGCCGCGCCGGGCCCCGAGGCCCGGCGTACCATCTCGCACATGACCCTCGCGCTCGCGGCCCAGCTGCGGAGCGACGGCATCCGCGACGAGCGGGTGCTCGAGGTGATGGCCCGGCTCGACCGGGCGCGCTTCGTCCCCGAGCGCTGGCAGGGCGCCGCCGACGCCGACCACCCGCTCCCCATCGGCTTTGGCCAGACCATCTCGCAGCCCTGGCTGGTGGCCTGGATGACCGAGCTCCTGCGGCTCGCCGGCGCGGAGCGGGTCCTCGAGATCGGCACCGGCTCCGGCTACCAGGCCGCCATCCTGGCGGCGCTGGCGGGCGAGGTCTGGTCGATCGAGCTCGTGCCCGAGCTGGCGGCCGCGGCCCGCCGCGTGCTCCTCGACGAGCTCGGGCTCGCCAACGTCCACCTGGCGGTCGGCGACGGCGCGCAGGGCTGGCCCGAGGCGGCCCCGTTCGACCGGATCGTCGTCACGGCGGCGGCGCCCGCCGTGCCGCCCGCGCTCGTGGCGCAGCTCGCCCCCGGTGGCCGCATGCTCATCCCGGTGGGCGAGCCGGAGACGGTGCAGTGGCTCCGGCTGGTGGAGCTCGACCGCGATGGGCGGCCCCGCGAGCAGGAGCTCTCGCCCGTCCGCTTCGTGCCGCTGGTGCGCCGCCCCGCCTCCTGACGACGGGGCCACGGCGGCGCCTGGAACGGCCGGAGGCCCGCCGGAACGAGCCGGGGGCCTCCGGGGTGCGGCTGGACGATCCCTGCGCTACGACGGGTTCGGCACGTCGACGTGCAGCTCGACGCGGCGGTTCTTGGCGCGGCCGTCCGGCGTGGCGTTGTCGGCGATCGGCTTCGCCTCGCCCAGGCCGAGGGCGGTGATCTGCGTCTCCTTGACGCCGCGCGCGACCAGCACCTCCTTGACCGAGTTGGCGCGGCGCTCCGAGAGCCCCTGGTTGTACTGGGCCGCCCCGGACGAGTCGGTGTAGCCCTCGATGCGGACGCGGTCGTCGGAGTACTTGGCGATGATGTCGCCGACCTTGGTGAGCTCCTCCACGGCGGCCGGCTTCAGGTCGGCGCTGTTCACGTCGAAGAGGATGTCGCTCGCCATCTCGACCACGAGGCCGTTCTCGGTCCGCTTGGTCTTGGCGACCTTCTCGAGCTCCTTGGCCTGCTTGTCGAGGTAGAGGCCGACCGAGCCGCCGGCCAGGGCGCCGACGCCGGCGCCGATGAGCGCCCCCTTCTTGCCGCCGATGAGCGCGCCGACGCCCGCGCCGGCCAGGGCGCCGACGCCGCCGCCGATGGCGGTGTTCTTGCCGACGGTCTCGCAGGCGGTGACGAAGGAGAGGAGCACGCCGGCGGCGACGACGCTCAGGAAGGTGCGGTTCATGGTGGGATCTCCTTGGTGGGTGGAAAGGTGGGTCGCTCGCATTCTCGACCCGCCAGCGGCGCTTCGGGCACGTGACCCCAACCGGGTTCGTGTCACGACGCCGCGGCACGGTCGCCCCCCGACGGACGCGAGCCGGCGCAGCGGAATTCACAACATCCGGCGCCCGAGCGCAAGGGGCGAGTGCGCCGCGCAGTGCGCGCGGAGGCCGCGGCAGGTGGCGGCGGGCCGCGCCCGCGATAGGCTCGCGGCCGGTGCCCGTCCCGACCCCCCGCGCGCTCGCCCTCCTCGCCGGTGGGCTCCTCCTGCCGCTCCTCGCCGGCGGCGGGGCGGCCGCGTGGCTGCTGCTGCTCCTCGACGCCGCCGCGGTCCTCGCCGTGCTCGCCGATGCGCGGCTCGCCCCGGGGCCCGGCGCGCTCCGGGCCGAGCGGCGCGTCCGCGCGCCGCTCTCGGCCTTCGCCCCGAACCGCGTCGAGGTGCGGCTGGCCTCGTCCTCGCCCCGATCGCTC
>DASTGK010000438.1:0-2810 GCA_035719085.1 Anaeromyxobacteraceae bacterium | reverse complement strand
GAGGCCCCTCGCGACCGCCCCGTGGCCCCGCGGACGCACCGGGGCGTGGCCCTCCTGCCGCCGATCCGGGCAGCCCGGCCGCGGCCGCGCCTGGTGCGGAAGTGTGGGACCGGCGAAACCCGCCGTGATCCCGGCGAGTTGCCCGTTTTGACATTCGCGTTCGGATCAGTAGAGTACCGGCGGCCTCGCGCTTGCTAGGAAGGGCGCCGGCTGCACCCACCATCCAAGGCTGCAAGAGCTCGCGGGGCGAGCCGGACGAGCCTCACAAGGACATGATGAGCACGCTCGAGCTGACCATCTTCCTCGCCTACTCCAGCCTCCTGCTGGTGCTCTCGCTCTACGGCTCACACCGCATCTGGATGGTCTACCTGCACTACCGGCACAAGTACCGCCTGGCCACCCCGGCCGGCCGGTTCGCCGAGCTGCCGCGCATCACCGTGCAGCTGCCCATGTTCAACGAGCTCTACGTGGCCGAGCGGGTCATCGACGCGGCCTGCGCCATGGAGTACCCGGCCGACAAGCTCGAGATCCAGGTGCTCGACGACTCCACCGACGAGACCCAGGGCATCGCCCGGGCCTGCGTGGAGCGCTGGCGGCAGAAGGGCGTCGACGTCTGCTACGTGCACCGCGTCAACCGCCAGGGCTTCAAGGCCGGCGCGCTGGAGCACGGCCTGGCCACCGCCAAGGGCGAGTTCGTGGCGGTCTTCGACGCCGACTTCCTGCCCCCGGCCGACTACCTGCTCCGCTGCGTCCACCACTTCACCGATCCGAAGGTGGCGGTGGTGCAGGCCCGCTGGGGCCACATCAACCGCGGCCACTCGCTGCTGACCCGCGCCCAGGCCATCTTCCTGGACGGCCACTTCATCGTGGAGCACTCGGCCCGCAGCCGCTCCGGCCGCTTCTTCAACTTCAACGGGACCGCCGGCATCTGGCGCCGCGCCGCCATCGTCGACGGCGGCGGCTGGCAGCACGACACCATCACCGAGGACCTGGACCTCTCCTACCGGACCCAGGTGAAGGGCTGGCGCTTCGTCTTCCTGCCCGACGTGGTCACCCCGGCCGAGCTGCCGGAGGACATGAACGCCTTCAAGGCCCAGCAGCACCGCTGGGCCAAGGGCTCCATCCAGGTGGCGCTCAAGCTGTGGCCCATGCTGCGCCGGGCCAACCTGACCCCGGAGCTGCGCAAGGAGGCCTTCTTCCACCTGACGGCCAACCTGGCCTGGCTCGTCATGATCCCGCTGGCGATCCTGCTCCCCATCTCCTGCGTGGTGCGCGTCTCCCACGGCTGGTTCGAGGTGCTGCTGGTCGACCTGCCCTTCGCGGTCATGGCCACCCTCTCGGTGCTGATGTTCTACGCGGTGAGCCAGGCCGAGCAGGGGGCCGGCTGGTGGGACCGGGTCAAGCACCTGCCCTTCGTGATGGCCCTCGGCATCGGCCTCTCGGTCAACAACGCGCGCGCCGTGGTCGAGGCGCTCATGGGCTACGAGACCGGCTTCGTGCGCACGCCCAAGGCGGGCGTGGGCGGCCCGGCCCCGGCCGTGAAGAAGAAGAGCGGCTACAAGGCCGCGGCCACGCTGCAGCCGCTCGTGGAGCTGGCGCTCGCGGCCTACATGACCTACGGCGTCATGTACCTGCTCGAGCGGCGCGTCTACTACTCGGTCCCCTTCCTGGTGCTCTTCCAGGTCGGCTACGGGTACGTGGCGCTCGTCTCGATCTACGAGGGGCTGCGCGGCACCGTGATCCGCTGGGCCCGCGTCCTCGCCCCGGCCCGCACCGCCGAGTAGCAGGAGCCGGGGCCCAAACCCTTGGCTCCCTCTCCCCCACCGGGGGAGAGGGTCTGGGGCGAGGGGGCTGCCAGCGCCGCGATGGGGTGAGCAAGGGGGCTCGTCGACGCGGCCGAGGCCTCGTGCCTCCCCGCTCGCCTCGCGGCTCAGCCGAAGTCCCTCAGCCCGCTCGGCGCGTGGGCGATCCTGGCCATGACCTGCCGCAATCGGGCGGAACGAGGGAGGAATGCGGCGTGGGACAGCCGTCCTCTTCCGGCCGTTTCGGCCCGTGATCATGCTGGGTTGCGACGGCGACCGGGGATGCACCAGGCCGGCGCCGAACCCGCCCAACCATGACGCTCACGCTCGCCCAGCTCCCCCTCCAAACTTCCCGGCACGAAGCCTCAGCTCGCGTCCTGGACCGGCTCCCCCGGCTCCGCCCCAACCTCGTCGTCGTCCCGTCGCCAGCGGCGGCGCGGGAGCGCGCCGAGGCGGCGGCCGACCTCTACCGGCGCCACGGCCCCATGGTCTACCGCCGCTGCCTGCGCCTCCTGCACGGGGCCGAGGAGGCCCGCGACGCGACGCAGGAGGTCTTCCTGCGGCTGGTGCGCGGCGCCGACCGGCTCCTCCAGGAGCGCGAGGACCTGGCCCCCTGGCTCTGCTGCGTCGCCACCAACCACTGCCTCAACCTCCTGCGCGACCGCCGCGCCGATCGGGAGGAGTCGCTCGACGAGCTGCCGGAGCGCGCCAGCGAGGCGCCCGGCGCCAGCCTCGACGCCATCGTGGTGCGCCGGCTGCTCGAGCAGTTCGACGAGCCGACCCGCTCGATCGCGGTCTGGGTGCTGGTGGAGGGGATGGACCAGGACGAGGTGGCCCAGGCGCTCGGGCTGTCGCGGCGCACGGTGGCCCGCAAGCTCGACCGGTTCCTGGTGAGGGCCCGGCTCCTCCTCGGCCCCAGGGCGCTCTTCGCCCACGCGGAGCCGTAGCGGGGCGGCCGCGCGAGACGGGCGGGGCGGGGCGAGACGGGGCGCGCGCGGCTGGCCGGGG
>DASTGK010000437.1:0-3568 GCA_035719085.1 Anaeromyxobacteraceae bacterium | reverse complement strand
GGTCGCCCTCCATGTGGCAGACGATGCAGTCCCACTTGGTGACGGTGAAGCCGCCCGAGCGCTTGTGCGACCAGCCGGCCGAGTTGGTGAACTCCGGCACGATGGCGCGGCGGCCGGCCGCGAACTTGAGGCTGGCGTTGGCCGCGATGGCGCCCTTGTGACAGCCGGTGCAGTCGGCGTCCATCTTGCCGTTGATGTGGAGGGTCTTGTCGATGCTGGCGCTGGTGCAGGCCGTGCCGACGGCGCAGTTGTAGGTGCCGCCGTGACAGCTCTGGCAGGTCGTTCCGGCCGTCAGCGTCGGGTGGGTGCCGCCCGGCTGCGGCGCGGTCGCGGACGTGCCGTGGCAGCTGCCGCAGGCCGCGGTCCCGTTCCAGGTCGGCGTGTTGCGCGGGACCGAGGTCGGGGTGCCGTTGCCGTTGGTGAAGTCGCCGTGGCAGTAGTTGGTGCAGCCCTGCGTCGCGTACGTGTAGGTCGGCGTGACCGTAATCGCCGGGCTCCAGGCGTACTTGGTGCCGTTGGCCAGGTTGCCCCAGGTGAAGACAGCGCGGTTGTTGTTGGTCTGCGCCGTGGAGGTGCTGCACTTGGTGTTGTCGGGGTGGCCGGCGCGGTTCGGCGGGTCGATGTGGCACTGGGCGCAGGCGATGCCGTTGCTGAGCCCGTTGCCGAGCAGGTGGGCGCTGTGCGCGCCGACCCGGTTGGTGGTCGAGCCGGCCAGGGAGGCGGTGTTGCCGCAGGAGTCGAGCGGCGGCGTCTCGGGGGCGGGGCTGGCGCGCCCCGAGGTGCCGTGGCAGCCGGTGCAGGAGGCGGCGAAGCCGCCGGTGTGGGCGTGGCAGTTGGTGCAGGCCTGCGTGCCGGCGGCGCTGGTGTAGTGCACGTCGCTGTTGCCGGTGTTGCGCCAGCGCTTGTCGCCGACCACGAAGGAGCCGGCGGCGTTGGTCGTGCCGGCGTAGACCGGCGTGATGACGACGACGGTGGCCGAGGTGTAGGTCTGGATGGTGTAGACCTTGCCGTCGGGGGCGAGGAGCGAGCGGTTCACGTCGGTCGAGGCGAAGACGGACGCGCTCGCCGTGACGGTGCCGCTGGCGTTCGTGAAGGAGGCGGTGCCGGTCTTGCCCGTGCTGGCGGTGCGGGTGTGGCACACCTGGCAGGGGCCGCTCGAGTCGCTGTTGACGAAGGAGGCGGTGGCCGACGGCGCGCTGCCGGAGAGGCCGGCCGCGTTCGAGTCGCCGGTCGCCTTCACGAAGCCGACCTGCTTGGCCGTCTGCACCCCCGCCACCGACGGCGGCGTGATCGACTCGTTCACCAGGAAGATGTTCCGGGTCGAGTGGGGCGTGTGGCAGTCGCGGCAGGTGGTGGACCAGGTGCCGTACTTGCCCGAGGTGTTCTCGCTGGAGTGCGGCTTCACCGCGTGGCAGTCGTTGCAGAGCTGGCTCGAGTTGTCGCGCACCAGCAGGTTGCCGTCGCCCGAGCCGGCCGCGAGCACGGTGATGGGCACGCCGGCTGAGGTGTTGGTCACGGTGGCGTCGGCGCCGCGCGCCTTGAGCGTGTACTGGCCGACTGCCGGGTTGATGATCGCCTCGTAGACCGTGCCGGTCACCGGCGAGCCGGTGTTGTAGTTGGCGTTCTGCGTGGCGACGGTGGTGGTGGTGAAGTTGTCGGTGCTCACCACGACGCTGTTGGCGGCGATGGTGGAGATGCCGCCGCTGTCGTAGACCCGCACCTGGACCTTGAAGCCGGCGCCGGCCGGGTTGCCGGCGGGCGCGAGCGAGATGACCGCGCCCTTGACCGGGTTGATGACCGAGACCATCGGGCCCGCCGCGATCGGGTTCGCCTCGAGGGAGCCGGCGGTGATGGTGAAGATGTTCCCGGTCGGCGTCGAGGTGGCGACCGACGACGGCAGGACCACCGCCACGTCGGCCGGCGCGTTGACCTTCATCTGGAAGGTGCGGCCGCCGGTGGCGCCGTTGTTCAGGTTGAGCTTGACGTTGAGCACCGTCGCGGTCGCGCCGACGGCGATGGAGAGGTTGTTGAAGTCGTAGCGCGAGGTGGTCGAGTCCCAGACCGAGCCGGCGACGAAGGTCGTCCCGTTGTAGAGGCCGAGCGACACCACGTCGGTGTCGGTGACCGCCGTCCCCAGGTTCTGGATGGAGAGCGTGGTCAGCGTCGCGCCGGTGCTGGTCGCCGTGAGCGAGAGCTGGCCGATGGCCGTGCCGGTGGTGCCGGCGGCCACGTTGGCGGCCGCCGGCATCGTGCCGGCGGCCACGGTCAGGATCGGGGCGGCGAGCGTGGTCATGCTGGCGCTCGCGCCGGTCGTCGAACCGCCAGAGTTCACGGCCACGGCCCGGTAGTAGTAGGTCGTGTTGCCGGCCAGCGTGCCGTCGTTGTACGGGCTGGCGACGCCGGTGAAGGTCGTCAGGTTCTGCGTGAAGAGGGTGTCGGTGGCCCGCTGCAGGTTGTAGCTGGTGGCGCCGGTCCCGGCCGTCCAGGTGATGGTCGCGGAGCCGGCGGCGATGTTGCTGAAGGTCGGCGTCCCAGGCGCGCCCGGCGGCGCGGCGAGCGTGGTGACGCTGCTCGAGGCGCCGCTGGTGGTCCCGTTGGCGTTCACCGCCTGGACGCGGAAGTAGTAGAGCGTGTTGGCGGTGAGCGTGGTGGCGTTGTAGGTGAGGACCGAGAGGCCGGTCGTCAGGGTGGTCCAGGTGGCGTTGTCGGTGGAGCGCTGGACGTTGTAGGTCAAGGCGCCGCCGGCGGCGGTCCAGTTCACGGTGAGCGTCGTCTGGGTCACGCTCGCGTAGGTCGGCGCGGCGGGGGCGGCTGGCGGGCCGGCCAGCGTGGTGACGCTGGCGCCGGTGCCGTTGGTCGAGCCGCCGCCGTTCACCGCCACCGCCCGGTACCAGTAGGTGGTGCTGCCGGCGAGGGTCGAGTCGGTGTACGGGCTCGTGACGCCCGTGTAGGTGACGACGTTGGTGGTGAAGCCGCTGTCGGAGGCCCGCTGCAGGTTGTAGCTCGTGGCGTTGGTGCCGGCCGTCCAGGTCACGGTGGTCGCCGAGCCGGTGGTTCCGGAGAAGGTCGGCGTGCCAGGCGCGCCGGGCAGCGGCGAGGTGGTGACGCTGGCGCCGGCGCCGTTGGTCGAGCCGCCCGCGTTCACGGCGACGGCGCGGAACCAGTAGGTGGTGCCGGCGGTCAGGGTCGAGTCGGTGTACGGGCTGGTGGCCGGCGAGTAGGTGACGAGGTTGGTGGTGAAGCCGCTGTCCGAGGCCCGCTGCAGGTTGTAGCTCGTGGCGCCGGTCGCGGCGGTCCAGGTCACCGTCGTCGCCGTGAAGCCAGTGGCGGAGAAGGTCGGCGTGCCGGGCGCGGTCGGCAGGGTGGTGACGCTGGCGCCGGTGCCGGTGGTGGAGCCGCCGGCGTTCACGGCCACCACGCGGTACCAGTAGGTGGTGCCGGCGGTGAGGGTCGAGTCGGTGTAGGGGCTGGTGTCGCCGTTGGTCGTCGTCAGGCCGACGGTGAAGGCGCTGTCGGTGGCCCGCTGCAGGTTGTAGCTCGTGGCGCCGGTCGCAGCGGTCCAGGTCAC
>DASTGK010000436.1:0-7733 GCA_035719085.1 Anaeromyxobacteraceae bacterium | reverse complement strand
GGCCGGGGCGCCAGCGCTCGGCCGCGCCGCGCTGCGCGCCGGCGAGCCGGGCCAGGAACTCGAGGTAGTCGCCGGCCGGGTGGCCCGGGGCGAGCGCGAGGAGCCGCTCCCGGCGGCGCGCGAAGAGCGGGGCCGCGCCCGGGTGCGGGCGCAGGTGGGGCGCCTCGCCGAGCTGGCCGCCGCCGACGAGCCCGCCCTCGCTCACCGCGCGTCCTTCCCCGTCACCTCGCGGTACCAGCCCGGGTGGTGGAACCTGGCCCAGGCGCGGGTGACCGTCCCGCGGATCATCGCGTCGATCGACCCCTTGGTCCAGATGGCCGCGTAGACGTGGACGCCGATGCCCACGAACATGACGAAGGCGCAGGCGGCGTGGACCAGGCCGGCCACGCGCCGGGCGCCGGACGAGAAGGCCGGCGCGAACCAGGGCTGCCAGAGCATCACGCCGGTCACCGCCATGAGGCCGATGATCGGCACCATCGACCAGAACATCAGCTTCTGGCCGGCGTTGTACTTGCCGGTCTCGCCCAGGTCGGCGTGCTCCTTGCGCATGTAGGCGAACATGTGGCGCACCCAGCTGTCGTCGGCCGGCAGCCACCGGTTGTCGTGCAGGTGCGAGGCCGCGTACGGGTAGAAGAGGAGCACCAGCGCCACGCCGGCCAGCGGGTGGATGACGCGCATCAGCGTCCCGCCGCCGAAGACGAAGGAGAGCCAGAAGAAGAACGGGTGGAAGAGCGCCAGCCCCGAGAGGAAGAGGAAGACGAAGGCGATGGCCACCGCCCAGTGGGTGACGCGCGCCCGGTTGGTGTGGCGCAGGATGAGGTCGCCGCGCGGGTCGCTCATGGCTTGGTCTCCTTCTCATCGGGCGGGACCTCGAGCGGCCCGTGGCGCATGTAGTGGAGGATCCCGGCCACCAGCACGGCGAACATGGTGGCGACGCCGGCGGCGCGGGCCAGGCCGCTCCGCCAGACGCGCAGCACCGGGCCGACCTGTGGGTCCTTCGGCAGGCCGTAGGCCTCGGGCCGGTCGCCGTGCGGCAGCACGTAGACCACGTGCGTGCCGCCCACGCCCTTCGGGTCGTAGACGGCGGCGTTCACGAAGCCGCGGTCGCGCAGGTCGTCGAGCCGGTGCTCGGCCTGGAAGAGCATGTCCTCCTTCGAGCCGAAGGAGAGCGCCTGCGTCGGGCAGCTCTTGATGCAGGCCGGCTCGAGCCCCACGCCGACCCGGTCGGAGCAGAGCGTGCACTTGTAGGCCTTGGAGTCGCGCTTCGAGAGGCGCGGGATGTGGAACGGGCAGCCGGCGGTGCAGTAGCCGCAGCCGATGCAGTTCTCCTGGTGGAAGTCGACGATGCCGTTCGAGTACTGGACGATGGCGCCGGGGGCCGGGCAGGCCTTCAGGCAGCCCGGGTCGGCGCAGTGGAGGCACCCGTCCTTCAAGATGAGCCAGTTGAGGGTGCCGTTCACCTCCGCCTCGTTGAAGCGCATCAGCGTCCAGGTCTGGTCGGAGAGGTCGGGCGGGTTGGTGTAGGCCCCGTCCATGGTGCCGACCTCGTCGCGCAGGTCGTTCCACTCCATGCAGGCCGACTGGCAGGCCTTGCAGCCGATGCAGCGGGACACGTCGATGAGCTTGGCCACCTCGAGCGTGTGGCGCGCCTGGGGCGGCACGGCGGTCTTGGCCGACTGGTTGATGACGTCGAGCGATTGCAGGGGCATGGCGGGCTCCTAGGCCTGCCGGACGTCGGCCTTCTGGACGTCGACCAGGAACGCCTTGAACTCCGGCGTCTGGATGTTGGCGTCGCCGACGAAGGGCGTGAGCGTGTTGACGAGGTAGCCCGGCTTGGTCAGCCCCTCGAACCCCCAGTGGATGGGTAGGCCCACGGTGTGGAGCTCCTGCCCCTCGACCTTCAGCGGGCGGATGCGCTTCGTCACCATGGCCTTCACCTTGATCTGGCCCCGGCGCGACCGGACGACGACCCGGTCGCCGCTGCGGATGCCACGCAGCTTCGCCAGCTCCTCGCCGATCTCGACGAAGGCCTCCGGCTGCAGCACCGCGGCGATGCGGGTGTGCTTCGTCCAGTAGTGGAAGTGCTCGGTGAGCCGGTAGGTGGTGGCGACGAACGGGAACTCCTTGGCGGTGCCGAGCTTCTCGCGGTCCCCCGGGTAGAGCCGCGCCGCCGGGTTGGAGATCGACCTGGGCGAGAACGGGTTCTTGCCGAGCGGCGTCTCGAAGGGCTCGTAGTGCTCCGGGAACGGCCCCTCGGCCATGCCGCCCAGGGCGAAGAGCTTCCCCACCCCCTCGGCGTTCATGATGAAGGGCGAGAGCCCCTCCTCCGGCGCGGCGTCCGGCCGGTAGTCGGGCACGTCGGCGCCGGTCCAGCGCTTGCCGTTCCAGAAGACGAAGCGGCGGTTCGGGTCCCAGGGCTTGCCCGAGGGGTCGGCCGAGGCGCGGTTGTAGAGGATGCGGCGGTTGGCCGGCCACGACCAGGCCCAGCCCGGCGTGTTGCCGAGGCCGCTCGGGTCGGCGGGGTCGCGCCGCGCCATCTGGTTGCCGTTCTGCGTCCAGCAGCCGGTGAAGATCCAGCAGCCGGCGGCGGTGGTCCCGTCGTCCTGCAGGTGGGCGAAGGTGGCGAGCTGCTCGCCCTCCTTGGCGAGCGTCTTGGTCTTGTCCTTCGGGTCCGGGAGGTCGGCGAGCGCCCAGCCGTTGAACTCCCTCGCCAGCTCCTCGGGCGACGGGGCGCGCGGGATCTTGTAGGGCCAGGAGAGCCCCAGGATCGGGTCGGGGAAGGTCCCGCCCTCCTTGCGGTAGAGCTCGCGCACCTTGACGAAGAGCTCGGCGATGATGTCGGCGTCGCTCTTGGCCTCGCCGGGCGGGTCGGCCGCCTTCCAGTGCCACTGCAGCCAGCGGCCGCTGTTGACGAGCGAGCCGTCCTCCTCGGCGAAGCAGGTGGAGGGCAGGCGGAAGACCTCGGTGCCGATCTTCGACGAGTCGACGTCGTGGAACTCGCCGTGGTTCTTCCAGAAGGTGGAGGTCTCGGTCACCAGCGGGTCGATGGTGACGAGGTACCTGAGCTTGGAGAGCGCCTCGGTGAGCTTGCCCTTGTCGGGCACGGCGGCCAGCGGGTTGAAGCCCTGGCAGAAGTAGCCGCTCACCTTCCCCTGGTGCATGAGCTCGAAGGCCGCGAGGATGTCGTAGGTCTTGTCGTTCTTGGGCAGCCAGTCGTAGCGGAAGTCGTTCTCCTTCCGGGCCTCGGCGCCGAAGGTGGCCTTGAGGAGCGAGACCATGAACTTCGGGTAGTTCTGCCAGTAGTTCATCTGCCCGGGGCGGAGCGCCTTGGGCGTCCGCTTCTCCAGGTAGGCCTTCAGGTCCGGGTCCTTCTCGGTGGGGCAGCCGAGGTAGCCGGGCAGGAGCTGGCTCATCACGCCGAGATCGGTCAACCCCTGGATGTTGGAGTGGCCGCGCAGCGCGTTCACGCCGCCGCCCGGCATCCCCATGTTGCCGAGCAGGAGCTGGATGCAGGCCATGGCGCGGATGTTCTGCGAGCCGACCGAGTGCTGCGTCCAGCCGAGCGCGTAGAGGCTCGTCATGGTCCGCTCGGGCGCCGCCGTGGTGGCGATGGTCTTGCAGATCTCGAGGAAGCCGTCGCGCGGCACGCCGGTGACGCTGGAGACCAGCTCCGGCGTGTAACGCGCGTAGTGGCGCTTCATCGCCTGGTAGACGCAGCGCGGGTCCTGGAGCGTCGGGTCGACCTTGGCGTAGCCGTCCTTGTCGAGCTCGTAGCCCCAGCTCGTCTTGTCGTAGGTCCGCTTGGCCTCGTCCCAGCCGCTGAAGAGGCCGTCGGCGAAGCCGTAGTCCTCGCGCAGCAGGAACGGGGCGTTGGTGTACGCCTTCACGTACTCGTGCTGGATGGCGTCGTGCGAGAGCAGGTAGTTGATGACGCCGCCCAGGAAGGCGATGTCGGTGCCGGGGCGCAGCTGCGCGAACTGGTCGGCCACCGCGGCGGTGCGGGTGAAGCGCGGGTCCACCACGATGAGCCGGGCCCGGTTCTTCACCTTGGCCTCGATGACCCACTTGAAGCCGCAGGGGTGGGCCTCCGCGGGGTTGCCGCCCATCACCATCACCACGTCGGCGTTCTTGATGTCCACCCAGTGGTTCGTCATCGCGCCACGGCCGAACGTCGGGGCCAGACCGGCCACCGTGGGGCCGTGTCAAACCCGCGCCTGGTTGTCGAGCGCGGTCATCCCCATGGCGCGGATGACCTTGTTGGTGATGTAGCCGGTCTCGTTGGAGGAGGCGGACGCGGCCAGGAAGGCCACGCTGAGCCAGCGGTTGACGGTGACGTCGCCGGCCTTCTGCTGGAAGTTCTTGTCGCGGTCGTCCTTCATGAGCCGCGCGATCCGGTCGGTGGCCCACTCCCAGGTGACGCGCTTGAACTCGCTCTCGCCGGGGCCGCGGTACTCGGGGTACCTGAGCCGGTGCGGCGAGTGGATGAAGTCGAGCAGCGAGGCGCCCTTGGGGCAGAGCGTGCCGCGGTTGACCGGGTGGTCCGGGTCACCCTCGACGTGGACGATCTCGGTGCGGGCGTTCTTCGACCTGTCGCCGAGCCCGTAGAGGATGACGCCGCAGCCGACCGAGCAGTACGGGCAGGTGTTGCGCGTCTCGGAGGTGTGGGCCAGCTTGAAGGTGCGGACCTCGGCGAGCGCCCGCGTCGGCGAGAAGCCGAGCGCGGCGAGGCTGCTCCCCGCGATCCCCCCGGCCGTCAGCGTGACGAACTGCCTGCGGGTCAGGTCCATGACCATGCCTCCGCCCATGCGTACGGGTGACGTGCGGAACCTAGGCAAGCGCTCGACGCGGGGCCACGCCGACTCGCCCTTCCTCTTGGGGATCGCGCGGCCGCGCGCGCAGCGCGACGCACCGCGTCCTCCGCCGCTGTAGACTCGCGCCCGTGCTCGTCGAGGTCGCCGTCGCCGCCGCCGTCCGTGGCACCTTCACCTACCGCGTGCCGGGACACCTCGCCGAGGAGGTGACGCTCGGCCAGCGCGTCGCGGTCCCGTTCGGGAGGAGCCGCGCCACCGGCTACGTCGTCGGCTTCCCGACCGCGCCCCCGGACGGGTTCGAGCTGCGCGACGTCGTCCAGGTGCTCGACGCCTTCCCGCCCTTCACGCCGCGCCTCGTCGAGCTGCTCCGCTGGGCCGAGGACTACTACCTCGTCCCGCCGGGGGAGCTCCTGCGCGCCGCGCTCCCGCCCGGGCTCAACACGCGCGGCGGGGCCGAGCCGCCGGCGCGCCGCCAGGTCGAGTTCGCCGCGCCCGCCGAGGGGGCGGCCGAGGCGGTCGCCGGGCTCGGCCGCGCCCGCGCCCAGAAGGCCGTGCTCGAGTACCTGCTCGCCCGGGGACGCATCCCGGTGGACGAGCTGCGCGCCGCCTTCCCGAGCGGACGGCCGGCGCTCACGGCGCTCTCGCGGCGCGGGCTCGTCCTCATCGACGCCGAGACGCCGGTCGCGGCGAGCGGCGTCCTGCCGGCCGCCGACCGATCGGTGACGCTCACGCCCGACCAGGCCGCGGCGCTCGACGCCGTCACCGGCGCCTTCGGCGCCTTCACGCCCTTCCTCCTCCACGGCGTCACCGGCTCGGGCAAGACCGAGGTCTACCTGCGGGCCATCGCCGCGGCGCGGGCCGCCGGCAAGGGGGCGCTCGTCCTCGTCCCCGAGATCGCGCTCACGCCGCAGCTCTCCGGCCGCTTCCGCGCCCGCTTCGGCGACGAGGTGGCCCTGCTCCACTCCGGCCTCTCCGGCGCGGAGCGCCACGCCGAGTGGCTACGGCTGCGGCGCGGCGAGGCGCGCATCTGCGTCGGCGTCCGCAGCGCCATCTTCGCCCCGGTGGAGGACCTCGCCGTCATCGTGGTGGACGAGGAGCACGAGGGGAGCTTCAAGCAGGAGGACGGCCCGGCCTACCACGCGCGCGACCTGGCGGTGGTGCGGGCCCGGCTCGAGGACGCGGTGGTCATCCTCGGCTCGGCCACGCCGTCGCTCGAGACGCTCGAGAACGCGCGGCGCGGCCGCTACCGGCTCCTCTCGCTCCCGGTCCGCGTGGACGACCGGCCCATGCCGAAGGTGGAGCTCGTCGACCTCTCCGGGGCGCGGCGCGGCGGCCGGGAGCCGGCGCCCGGCCTCGTCTCGCCGGCGCTCGCGGCGGCGCTCGACGAGACGCTCCTGGCCGGTCAGCAGGCCATCCTCTTCCTCAACCGGCGCGGCTACCAGACGCTGGTCGTCTGCGAGGCCTGCGGCGCCGAGGCGCGCTGCCCGGACTGCGCCGTCTCCCTCACCCACCACGCGCGGCGCGGCCTCCTCCTCTGCCACTACTGCGGCCGGAGCGAGCCGATGAACGCGCTCTGCCCGGCCTGCGGCGGGCTCCGGCGCGGCGTCGGGGTGGGCACCGAGCAGGTGGAGGAGGCGGTGCGCGCGCTCCAGCCGAAGGCGCGGGTGGCGCGGCTCGACCGGGACGCCGTCGGCTCGGCCGACGACACCGCCGCCGTCCTGGCCCGCTTCGCGCGGCGCGAGCTCGACGTGCTCGTCGGCACGCAGATGGTGACGAAGGGGCACGACTTCCCCGGCGTCACGCTCGTCGGCGTGGTGCTCGCCGACACCGCGCTCGCGCTCCCCGACTTCCGCGCCGCCGAGCGGACCTTCCAGCTCCTCGCCCAGGTGGCCGGACGGGCCGGGCGCGGCGCCGACGCCGGGCGCGTCCTCGTCCAGACCTTCAACCCGCGCACGCCGGCCATCGCCCGGGCCGTGGACCACGACTACGCCGGCTTCGCCGCCGAGGAGCTGGCCAGGCGGCAGGTGCTCGGCTACCCGCCCTACGCCCGGATGATGGCCGTCCGGGTGGAGGGGTCGGACGAGGGGGCGCGCCGCACCGCCGAGGCGCTGGCCCACGCCGCCCGCCCCGCGCTCGGGGTCGGCGTGGCGCTCATCGGCCCGGCGCCGGCCGCCATCGAGCGGATCCGCGGGAAGAGCCGCTGGCACCTGCTCTTCCGGGGGCCGAACCACGCGGCGCTCCGGGGGGTCCACCGGGCGCTCGCCCGCGTGGCGCTGCGGCCGCCGGGCGGCGCCTCCATCCGCTTCGACATGGACCCCTACTCGATGATGTAGGTGCGATATCGCGCGGGTGAGGCCGGAGGCGCGCCAGCGATCTTGCTGCCCCAAGGGGGCCGATCCATCATCGCGGTCTCGTGGCACGCCTCCTCCTGGTCGACGACGACATCGCCGAGATCTCGGCCGTGAAGCGCGTGCTGGCCCGCTCGGGCCTGGCGCCCCTGCTCGCCACCAACGCCGTCGACGCCCGGTTCGCCGTGGCGCAGAAGCGGCCCGACCTGCTCATCGTCGGCGCCGGCTGCGACGGGGGCGAGGCGCTCGCCTTCGCGCTCGCGCTCGACGGCGCGGAGAAGACGCGCGACATCCCGCTCGTCCTGCTCGGCGCCGCCGACGGCCTGCCGGAGCGGGCGGTCCAGCTGCCGCGCCCCATCGACCCGGGCGCGCTGGCCGACGCCGTCGGCGGCCTGCTCGCGAAGAAGCAGCCCGCACCGCCGGTGCAGGCCTCGCCCCCGGCGCCGAAGCCGCCCCCCGTGCCGATCCGCCGCGCCGCCGCGCCGGCGCTCGATCCCACCCCGCAGGCGGCGCGGAGGCCGGCCCCGGCGCCGCCGCCTCCCGCCGAGCCGAAGGCGGCGCCCGCCGACGGGGC
>DASTGK010000435.1:0-20915 GCA_035719085.1 Anaeromyxobacteraceae bacterium | reverse complement strand
GGGGGCCAGCGCGGCGGCCGCGCTCGCCCCCCCCCGGGCCGCGAAGCGGTGGCCCGCGGCGAGGAGGAGCGGGACGGAGGCGAGCGCCGTGAGGTACGTGAAGTTGTCGGTCGAGCTGACGAGGTAGCCGCCGAGCGCCAGCGCGAACCCGGCCGCCAGGGCGGGGGCCTCGCCGGTGCCCAGGCGGAGCGCCCAGGCGCGCATCCCCAACGCTGCGAGCAGCGCCGAGGCGAGCACCCAGAGCGCCATGGCCAGGCCGTAAGGGAACAGGACGAGCAAGGCGTTGAAGGGATGGAGCGGCGCGTCCACCGCCCCCGCGATGAGCGGGAAGCCGAGGCCGCCGAAGGGGTTCCAGGCCGGCACCTCGCCGTGCGACCAGGCCTCGGCGATGAGCCGCTTGTGCGCGCCGTGCATCCGCCCGGCGTCCCGGTACATGAAGTCGCCGAGCCCGAGGACCGCCGGGAGGAAGAAGAGGGACAGGGCGGCCGCGTAGAGCCCGGCAGCGCGGAGAGCCCGGAGGCTGCGCCCTTCGCCCGACCTCGCCTCAGTCATGGAGCGGGGGACCGCCGTCCGAAGCCCGGGTGTCCGCGGCCAGCCGAACGAAGGTCTCCTCGAGCGACTCGCGGATCGGCTGCACCGAGAGGACGCTCGCCCCGGCGGCGACGACGCGCGCCAGCGCCGCGTGGGCGGCGCCGTGGTCGGGGAACAGGTAGGCGTGCCCCTCGGGGTTGGTCGACCCCGACGTCGCCATGGCCAGGAGGGCGGAGTCCACCTCCGGCGGCAGCGCCGAGCAGCGCACCTCGACGGCCCGCACCGATCCGTCGAAGAGGGAGCGGAGGGCCCCCTCCCGCACCAGCCGGCCGCCCATCACCATGCCGACCCGGTCGCAGATGGTCTCGACGTCGTTGAGGATGTGCGTGGAGAAGAAGATGGTCTTGCCGCGCCGCGCCTGGGCCACGATCAGGTCACGGACCTCCTTGCGCCCCATCGGATCGAGGCCGCTCATGGGCTCGTCGAGGATGAGGAGGGGCGGGTCGTGGAGCACGGCCTGCGCCAGCCCGAGCCGCTGCACCATCCCCTTGGAGAACTTGCGCACGGTGAGGTCGAGCGCCCGGGAGAGCCCGACCTGCTCGAGCAGCTCCAGGGCCCGCCGATCCAGCGCCCGGCCGCCGAGGCCGGAGAGGGCGCCGAGGTAGCGCATCACCTCGAGCGGTTTCATGAAGTCGTGGAAGGTGGGGTTCTCGGGCAGGTAGCCGATGGCCTGCCGCGCGCGCGGATCGGCGATGGGCCGCCCGAACAGCTCGGCGTGGCCTGCGCTCGGCGCCACCAGGCCGACGAGGATCTTGATGGTCGTCGACTTGCCGGCGCCGTTCGGCCCGACGAAGCCGTAGATGGTCCCGGCCTCGACGGCGAGGTCGAGCCCCTGGAGCGCGTCCACGCGGCGGGCCCGCAGGCCGAGCCGGTAGGTCTTGGAGAGCCCCTGGCAGCGGATGGCGAGGTCGGCCATGGTCAGCGCACGTCCCGGCGCGAGAAGACGAGGGCGGCCAGCGCCACCAGCACCCCGGCGTAGCCGGCGCCGTAGGCGGCGCGCGCCAGCACCGATCCGAGCGTGACCGGATCGCCGTAGGTGACCGACTCCTTCAGGTCGAGCAGCGACATGTTGGGCAGGAGCGCGTCCAGCACCCGGATCAGCCCCTTCAGCTCCACCTGGCGGGCGGCCACCCAGAAGGCGCGCACCTCGCCGAAGAGCCAGCCGGCCCCCACGATGCTGAGGGCGAAGATGGCCGAGAGGGTGGCCGTGCTGAAGGTGGAGAAGAGCACCGCCAGCGCGCCGGCCACCGCCAGCTGCAGGAACGTGAGCGCGAAGGCCGCCGCGAAGGCGGGGACGCTCAGCGCCTGCTGGCCGACGTAGAGCGAGAGCATCACCCCGGTCGCCGCGGCCATCAGCGCCACGTTGAGCCCCAGCGTGGCGAGCAGGCCGAGGTACTTGCCGACGACGAAGCCGGCCCGCGAGACCGGGCGCGCCAGGGCCGGGTAGCAGGTGCGCCGGTCCATCTCGCGGGAGACGAGCCCGACGCCGAGGAAGACGGCGATGAGCAGGCCGAAGACCTGGGTGGCCGACGTGCCGATGTTGGCGATGATGCGGAACTGGTCGCCCAGCGTGAGCTGCGAGATGGTGAGCGAGCCGGCCACCAGCAGCACCGCGAAGACGACCAGGTTGTAGAGCAGCCGGTCGCGCAGCGCCTCGGCCAGGGTGACGCGGGCGATGGTGAGCGTCGAGGAGGTCACGGGTTCTCGCGGAGAGCGTTGAAGGGGCGGCGCGGCCCGGCCACGGTCGAGCGGACCGCCCCGGTGGCCGGATCGTAGGTGAGGCGGCCGCCGGACGGATCGGCCGGGAGGCCCGGCAGGAAGCGGGGCACCAGGGCGGCGAGCGACGGGGCGCGCCGCCCCTCGGCCTTCTCGTAGGCGGCGAGCGCCCGCTCCACGCGCGAGAGCGCCATGAAGGTGGCGAGCCTGACGCGTCGCGCCCCGAGCTCGGCCTTGAGGGCGTCGTTGGCGGCGTCGCGCTCGGCCTGCTCCAGGAAGGCCAGCGCCGCCACGTACTGGTCGTCGGTGTCGGCGAGGGCCGAGAGGTTGGCGGCCAGGAGCGCGAGCTCCGGCCGCTTCCCGATGGTGGCCGCCTGCCGGGCGTAGTCGGCGGCGACCGCCCAGTCCTGCTGGTAGACGAACTTGTTGGTGGCCATCGTCCAGGGCAGGCTCCAGCGCTCGGGCAGGTGGCGCATCCCCTTGAGGAGGATCCGGTCCGCCTCGTCGTACCGCTGGGCCAGGCCGGCCAGGTTGCTGCCGGTGACCTGATAGGCGTAGCCGTGGCGCGGGTCGAGGTCGGTCACGATCTCGGCGAGCGGCAGGAGCGCCTCCCACCGCTTCGAGCCGGCCATGAACCGCTCGCCCATGTACTGGACGGTGCGCAGCCAGTAGAGATCGGAGAGCAAGAGCCGCTGCCCGAAGGCGGTGGCGCGCAGGACCCGGCCCGACGGCAGGAAGGCCGGGTTGCGGATGGGGGCGGGCCGGGAGGCCTCCTCCTCGAGCCCAGCGCGGGCGGCCGCGCCAGCGGCGCCGGACAGGACCAGGAGCGCGAGGGCGGCGGCGGTGGGGCGGCGCATCGGGCGGAGGATACCTTCAGTCCCGAGAAAGGAGGAGGGCGCCGCTCTCGCGACGCCCTCCGGTCAGCTCGACGACGCGCGGTGCGGGCTAGAAGACGTCCGGGCCGGTCGCGGTGCAGGGCGAGCCGAAGACGGTGTTGGTGCCGTCGTAGCAGCTGCCGCCGTTGTTGACGCCGTACTGGGTGACGACGGACGGGGCCGTGGCGACCACGCCGGCGTTGGAGAGCTTCACGAGGGCCACCTCGCCCGCCGTGCCGTCGCCGTCGATGTCGGCGTTGGCGCCGGCGAAGAAGCAGATGCCGGAGTTGGTGTTGGCGGCGATGTTGGAGAGGCACTTGGCGATGCTGACCTGGTACTGGAAGTAGGTCTGGCCCTCGACCTGCCAATCGATGCCGTTGGCGAGCGAGGTGTCGGTGGTGGCCCACGGCAGCTTGGCAGCGCCGATGGTGCCGGCGGCGGGCAGCTTGCTGCCGCCGAGGCTGTGGTAGGTGCCCGGGCCGTAGACGGTGTCGACGGCGCCAGCGATCACGACCTTGCGCTCACCCTGGCGCAGCGCCTCCTCGGCCTTGCGCAGGCCCTCGAGGTTGGACGACGCCTCGGAGAACTTGGAGCGGAGCTGGTACTTGACGAAGTTCGGGATGGCGATGGCGGCGAGGATGCCGATGATCGCGACCACGATCATGAGCTCGATGAGGGTGAAGCCCTTGGACAGCTTCTTCATGTTCTTCCTCCGGTCAGGCCGGGACCGCCCGAGGGCGGCCGGCGTCGTTGCCAGGCGGCGTGGAGCGTGCGGCCCGGCCTGGTTCACCGGCCCCCAGTAGCATGGGCGATGCCAGCCCTTCGGAGCTGCAACCAACCGGAATCACGCGGCGCGGGATGGGGCATGACACGCGCAAAGGGCGGCAGCGGGTGGGGGGCGCTGACGTTTTTCGTCACCGCGTCCCCGGGAGGCGGGGCCCGGACGCGGGGCCATCGTCCTTTGACAGCGGCGCCGCCTCGCCCCATCATCCGCCACGCCGCCGGGCGCCCGATCGCCCGCGGTCCTCCCGTGGATCAGGCCGCCCTCGACGCGCTCCGCCCGTACTTCGTCGCCTGGAGCGCCCTCCTCGGCGCGACGGTCGGCAGCTTCCTCAACGTGGTCATCGCCCGCCTGCCGGCCGGCCTCTCGGTGGTGCGCCCGCGCTCGCGCTGTCCGCGCTGCGAGGCGCCCATCGCCTGGTACGACAACGTCCCGGTCCTCTCCTGGCTCCTGCTGCGGGCCCGCTGCCGGTCCTGCGGGGCCCCCATCAGCGCCCGCTACCCGCTCGTCGAGCTGCTCGTCGCGGCGCTCGCCGCCGCCGCCGCCTGGCGCCACGGGCCGTCGCTCGCCTGGGCCGGCGAGGTGGCCTTCCTCGCGCTCCTCGTGGCGCTGGCCTTCATCGACCTCGACACCTGGCTCCTCCCCTGGGCGCTCACCATCCCGCTCGCGGCGCTCGGGCTCCTGCTCGGCGCGGCCCGCGCCACGCCGGCCGGCGGCCTCGGCGCCGCGGCCATCGGCGGCGCCGCCGGCTTCACCTTCTTCCTCGCCGTCCACCTCGTGGGCGAGAAGGTCTTCAGGCGCGAGGCGCTCGGCTTCGGCGACGTGGTGCTGCTCGGCGCCATCGGCGCCTGGCTCGGGCCGCTCGGCCTCTTGCCGGTGATCCTGCTCTCCAGCCTGCAGGGGGCGGCCGTCGGCATCGCGCTCCTGCTCGCGGGGAGGGGTGAGCCGGGGCCCGTCGAGGAGGGTGAGAACCAGCACCCGAACCCGCACCCGCACCCGCACCCGAACCCGAACCCGAACCCGTCATCCGTGGCCGTTCCCGTGGCCCCGGCCCCGACCCCGACCGCGGGCGAGAGCCCCCTCACCCCGGCCCGCTCCCCCGAGGGTGGAGAGGGGGCTGTGGCGCAGGGGTCGCCCGAGGGGGGAGAGGGAGAGGTGACGGCTGGAGGAGAAGGAGGAAGGGCGGACGACGAGGACGACTGGGTCCCGCCGCGCCACGCCATCCCCTACGGCCCCTTCCTCGCGCTGGCCGCCGCCGAGTGGCTCCTCCTCGGCCCGCTCCTCGCCCGGGCCGTCCCGGCGCTGTCGGTCTTCCTTCGGTGACCGGCGGTGAAGGCGCGCGTCCGGCTCCACCTCCTGCTGCAGCTGGCCGCGCTGGCGGCCGTCTCGGCGGCGCTCCTGCTCGCCGCCGGGATCCCGCTCGTCGCCGCCCGCGCGTTCGGGCCGCGCGCGCTCGTGCTGCTCGTGGCCGCGAACAGCGTCGCGCTGCTGGCCGTGGGCGCCGTCATCCTCTTCCGGTGGGTCGGCCGCCCGCTCGACCGGCTCCTCGCCGCCTCGGCGCGGCTCCGGCCGGACGTCGCCGGCCTGCCGCCGCTCGGCCCGCCGGACGACGGCGGGAGCCCGGGGCTGGCGCGGGCCGCGCTGGCCTTCGACCGGACGGCGGCGGCGCTCGCCGAGGAGCGGGAGCGGCTCGCCGCCAAGGTGGCCGAGCTCGAGGCGGCCAACGCGCGGCTGGCCGAGGCGCGCGAGGGGCTGCTCCGCTCCGAGCGGCTCGCCACGGTGGGGCGGCTCGCCGCCGGCATCGCCCACGAGGTGGGCAACCCGCTCGGTGCCATCGCCGGCTACGCGGCGCTGGCGCGCGAGAAGCTGCAGGCCGGCCGCGGCGACGCCGCGCTGGTGGACGACTTCCTGGCGCGCATCGCCGCCGAGACCGCCCGCATCGACGCCATCGTGCGCGACCTGCTCGACTTCGCGCGCCCCGCCCCCTCGGCCCCGATGCCCGTGCACGTCGCGCCGGCCGTCGACGCCGCGCTGCGGCTGGCGCGCATGCAGCCGCGCTGCCGCGACGTCTCGGTGCGGCTCCTCGGGCTCGACGAGTTGCCGGCGGTGGTGGCCGACGAGCGGCGCCTCGCCCAGGTGGTCCTCAACCTGCTCCTCAACGCCGCCGACGCCATGGGCGGGCGCGGCGAGGTGGTGATCACCGGCAGCGCCGAGGGCGGGGCGGTGCAGGTCGACGTGGCGGACTCCGGCCCCGGCATCCCCGAGGCGCTGCGGTCGCGCGTCTTCGACCCGTTCTTCACCACCAAGGAGCCGGGGCAGGGGACCGGCCTCGGCCTCGCCGTCTGTCACGGAATCATGGAGTCGTTCGGCGGGACCATCGAAGTGGTCGGCGAGCGGCCGGGTGGTGCGACGCTCCGGCTCAGGCTGCGGGGGGCCGCGTGAGCGCCGCACGCCCGCGGCTCGGCCTGATGCTGGGGCTCACGGCGGTGGCCGGCCTGGCCCTGGCGGTGCGGGTGGCCGCGGGCGGCGAGGCGCTCGCCACCGGCGCCTTCGTCCCTTCTGACGGCGACTCGCTGTATCACCTGCGCCGGATGGCGATGACCGCGGCCGACCTGCCCCGGGTGCCCGGCGTCGACCCGTGGCTCGCCTGGCCCGATGGCGGGCGCGTCCAGTGGTCCCCCGGGTTCGACCTGGCGGGCGCGGTCGCGTTGCGGCTGGGCCAGGCGGTCGGCGGTCCGTCCGGGGGCTGGCTCGCGGCCGCCCTCCTCCACCTCGGTCTCGGGGTGCTCGTCGTCCTCCTCGCGGTCGAGCTGACCCACGCCGTCGCGCCGGCCTCGCCCGCCCGCGGGCCGGCCGCCCTCGCCGCGGGGCTGCTCGCCGCGCTCCTGCCGCAGGCGGTCGCCTCCACCCGCCTGGGAATCGTGGACCACCACGTGCTGGAGACGCTCACGCTGCTCCTCCTCGGCCGGTTCGCCCTCGTCGTCGATCCCGACGCGGCGTGCCCCGCGCCGTCACGGTGGCGGACCGAGATCGTCGCAGCCCTCCTCGCGGCCAGCGGGGTGCTCGTCTTCGCCGGCGCCCCGCTCTACGTGGCGCTGGTGATGCCGCTCCTCCTGGGGGCCGCGCTGGCCGCGCCCCGGCCGGCGCTGATCGGCTCGGGGGCGCCCGGCCTCGCGGTCGGCGCCGCGCTGGCCGCGGCCGGCACGGCCCCGCTCGTCGCCCAGCACGGGCACGCCTTCGACTACGGCTTCGCTTCGTACCTGCAGCCGACCCTGGTGGCGGCCGCGGCTGCGGCGCTCGGCCTGGCGGTCGTCGTGGCGCGCCGGCTCCCCGGGCAGCGCTGGCCGGCGCGGTGCGTGGCGTGGCTGCTCCTCGGCCTGGCGGCAGGCGGCGCTGCCCTCTTGCTCGTACCTCGGCTGGCGGCCGAGGGGCGCGCCGGACTGGTCGGGTGGCTGCTGCGGCGCGACCCCTGGCTGGCCCGCATCGACGAGTTCCAGCCCATGGTGCGCGCGACGGCCACCGGGACCGCGGTCGCCGTCTGGCGCTACCTGGGGACGCCCGGCGCCCTCCTCCCGCTGTCCCTCTTCGCCTGGGTGGCGCGCCGCCCTCGCGGGCGCCGCCTCGGGCTGGCCTGGTTGGTCGGGAGCAGCTGGGCGCTCGCGCTCCTCCAGAACCGGTTCGGCCGGGTGGCCGTCCCCTGGGTGGCGCTCTCGGCCGGCATGGCCCTCCTCGCCGCGACCGACGCGCTCATCGCCTGGCGGCCGGGCCAGGCGCGCTGGCTGGCCTGGGCGCCAGCTGCCGCCGCCGCGCTCCTCGCGCTGCTCGATCCCGCCCTGGCGAGCGCCCTCCGCCCCGAGCCGGCGGGGCCGGACGCCGGCGTCGAGGTGGGACTCGACCTGGCGGGCTGGGACGTCGTCCAGGGCGCCGAGGGCGTGCTCGCCCCGTGGGATCTCGGCAACCAGGTGCTGACGCTGGGTGGGCGGCCGGTCGTGGCCAACGGCATGGGCTCCTACCCTGATCCGCGCGCCTTCGAGGACTCGGAGCGCGCCTTCCAGGTCGGCGAGGCCGAGCTGCTCGGGATCGCACGGGCTCGGCGGGTCGGCGCGGTGGTGGCCGGCGCCACCAACTTGTTCGGCCGGGTGCGGAGCGCCAGGGCCGGGTTGCCGTTCTCGGGGGCGGGCTTCAACCCCGCGTGGCTCACCTCGGTGCCGTCGGCGCCGCTGCTGCTGGGGGGGGCGGGCATCCCCTCGCTCGGAGTGAGACACTTCGAGCACCTCATGCCCCGCTTCGCGTCCTCGTTCGCGGTGATCGGGATCGATCGGCCGCTGCCGGTGCTCTGGGGCTACGAGATCGTCCGGGGCGCGCGGCTCGAGGGGCTGGCGCCGCCCGGGGCCCGCGCCGTCCTCGAGGTCCCGCTCGAGGAGCACGGCCGGCCGCACACCTGGCGCGCCTTCGCCGACGCGGGGCCGGACGGGCGGTGGACGATGACGGTGCCGCTCCCGACCGACCTCGCCACGCCGACGGTCAGGACCACCGAGGGGCGGCTCCGGGTGGGGGACGGCCCGGCGCTGCCGCTGGCCGTGCCCGAGGCGGCGGTGCGGGCCGGCCAGCCGGTCGCGGTGGCCCCGGCGCCGCGGTAGGCTGGCCTGGCGTGCCGCGCGCCATCCTCATCGTCGACGACGACGCCTCGATGCGCCACCTCCTCACCGTGATCCTCGCGGATCGCGGCTACGAGGCGCGCGCGGTCGCGAGCGCCGAGGCGGCGCTGGAGGAGGCGGCGGCCCGCGAGTACGACGTGGTGCTCACCGACGTCCGCATGCCGCGCGTGGACGGCATCGCCCTGACGCGGGCGCTGCTCGAGCGCCAGCCCGGCCTCACCGTGATCGTCATGAGCGCCTACGGCTCGCACGACGCCGCCATCGAGGCGATGAAGGCCGGCGCCTACGACTTCCTGCCGAAGCCCTTCAAGCCGGACGAGGTGGTGCTCTGCCTGCGCAAGGCCGAGGAGCGGGAGCGGCTCGCGCGCGAGAACCGGCGGCTGCGCGCCGAGCTGCGCGGCGGGCCGGCCGGCGCCGGCGGCATCGTGGCCGCCGCCGAGCCGATGCGGGCGGTGCTGCGCCAGCTCGGCAAGGTGGCGCCGCAGAAGACCACGGTGCTGCTCACCGGGGAGTCGGGCACCGGCAAGGAGCTGGTGGCCCGCGCCCTCCACGACCTCTCGCCGCGCGCGGGCCTGCCCTTCGTGGCCGTCAACTGCGGCGCCATCCCCGAGGCGCTCCTCGAGTCGGAGCTCTTCGGCCACGCCCGCGGCGCCTTCACCGACGCGGTGCGCGCCAAGAAGGGGCTGGTGGCCGAGGCCGACGGCGGCACGCTCTTCCTCGACGAGATCGGCGAGCTGCCCCTGCCGCTCCAGGTGAAGCTCCTGCGCGTGCTGCAGGAGGAGGAGGTCCGGCCGGTCGGCGAGAACCGGGCGGTGCGCGTCGACGTCCGGGTGGTGGCCGCCACCGCCCGCGATCTCGCCGCCGCCGTCGCCGAGGGGCTGTTCCGGGAGGACCTCTACTGGCGGCTCAACGTGGTGGGCGTGCGGCTGCCGCCGCTGCGGGAGCGGCCGGAGGACGTCGAGCCGCTGGCGCGCCACTTCCTGGCCCGCCTCGGCGCGCTCCGGCCCGAGCTGCCGCCGCTCGAGCTCGCCCCCGAGGCGCTCCTCGCCCTGCGCGCCCACCGCTGGCCCGGCAACGTGCGCGAGCTCCAGCACGCGCTGGAGCGGGCGGTGGTGCTGGCCGAGGGGGCGGTGATCGGCGAGGAGGACCTGCCCGAGACGGTGCGGGCGCCGCCCCGGACGGCCGCGCCGCTCCCGCCGGCGGGCGAGGACCTCTCGGTGAAGCGGGCCATCCGGGCGGTCGAGGAGCGGCTCATCCGCGCGGCGCTGGCGCGCACCGGCGGCAACAAGAGCCGCGCCGCCGAGCTGCTCGACCTCTCGTACCGGGCGCTCCTCTACAAGATCAAGGACTACGGGGTGGAGTGAGCCGGGGTGGGATGAATCCCACTCCGCCGGGGCCTCGTCCCGCCTCGGTCCGGCGCTCGGGGCTGCCCCGTGTCCCAGGAACGCGTGACGCGGGTGGTGAACGGCCGGTGACGGCCGCGGGTCGCCGCCGCGCCGGGGCGCGCGCGACCCGGCGGCGCCGCGATCATCCACCGGATCATCAACACGCATAGTTAAGCATCACGGACCTATCACTCGCCTACACCGGACGATATCGGCGGCGGCGGCTTTCTTGATCCTCCGGTGAACGATCGCGTAGCGTGACCCCCGCATGGCCTCCCAACCCCCGAAGAGCGTCGCCGGCGTCGAGGCCCCACGGCGCGCGCCCAACAACGTGCAGCGCCTGCGCGAGGACCAGCTCCTCACCAAGGCGGAGCTGGCCCGCAAGGCCGGCGTCTCGCCGCTGACGGTCGCCCGCATCGAGGCCGGCGAGGCGTGCCGGGTCGACACCAAGCGGAAGATCATCCTGGCGCTCGGCCTCACACCGTCGGACCGGGCCAAGGTGTTCGGGCGCGGCAAGAAGGGAGGGCGGACCTAATGGCGAAGAGCAAGCTCGCCGTCGGCCTGGACATCGGCTCCTCCGGGGTCAAGCTCGTCCAGCTGAAGGAGAAGAAGGGCGGCTTCGCGCTGCAGGCCTACGGGTCGGCGCCGCTGCCGCCGGAGGCGATCGTCGACGGCGCCCTGATGAACTCGGCCGCCATCGTCGCCGCCATCCAGGAGCTGGTGGCGTCGCAGAAGGTGAAGACCAAGGAGGTGGCCATCGGGGTGCGCGGCCACTCGGTCATCATCAAGAAGATCTCCCTGCCGCGCATGTCGCAGGAGGAGCTCGACGAGTCGATCCAGTGGGAGGCGGAGCAGTACATCCCCTTCGACGTGAAGGACGTGAACATCGACACGCAGATCCTCACGCCGGAGGGGGACGCCGCTGGCCAGATGGACGTCCTCCTGGTGGCCGCCAAGAAGGACATGATCAACGACTACACCTCGGTCTGCGCCGAGGCGGGCCTCACGGCCACGGTCGTCGACGTGGACGCCTTCGCGGTCCAGAACGCCTACGAGAGCAACTACGAGCTCAGCCCCGCCGACACGGTGGTGCTCATCAACGTGGGCGCCGCGGTGGCCAACATCAACATCCTGACGCGCGGCACCACCACCTTCACCCGCGACATCACCATGGGCGGCAACGCCTTCACCGAGGAGATCCAGAAGCAGCTCAACATCTCCTACGACGAGGCCGAGGCGCTCAAGGTGGGCGGGCACGGCGAGAGCGACGCGGTCGTGCCCCAGGAGGTGGAGCGGGTCATCCAGGGCGTGGCCGAGCAGCTCGCGGGCGAGGTGCAGCGCTCGCTCGACTTCTACTCGGCCACCGCCGCCGACAGCCGCGTCAGCCGGGTCTACCTGTCCGGCGGCACGGCCCGCATCCCGGCGCTCTTCAAGGTGATCGAGGCGCGCGCCGGGGTGCCGGTCGAGATCCTGAACCCCTTCAAGAACATCGAGATCGACAACCGCCGGTTCGATCCCGCGGTCATCCTCGCCGCCGCCCCGAGCGCCGCGGTCGGCGTCGGGCTCGCGCTGCGCCGCCCCGGGGACAAGTGACCATGGTCCGGATCAACCTCCTCCCAGTCCGGGTCTCGAAGAAGAAGGAGGCGGGCAAGCAGCAGCTCGTCCTCTTCGCCGTCCTGCTCGCGGCCGGCCTCGTCGGCAACTACCTCTGGTCGGCCGCCCGCGCCCGCGAGCTCAAGGCGAGCGACGCCAAGCTGGCGCGCACCAAGGAGGACATCGCCCAGCTCGAGCGGATCATCGGCGAGGTGAAGAACCTCAAGGAGGAGCAGGCCGAGCTGCAGAAGAAGCTCGACGTGCTCGACAAGCTCAAGCAGGGGCGCAGCGGCCCGGTGCGCATGCTCGACGAGCTGGCCACCATCACGCCGCGCCAGCTCTGGTTCACCAAGATGGACGAGAAGGGCGGGACCATGCAGTTCCAGGGCACCGCCCTCACCATCGACGACGTCTCCGAGCTCATGACCAAGCTGAAGCAGTCGAAGTACTTCGCCAAGGTCGAGCTCAAGAAGACCGCCGCGGTCGGCGGCGGCAAGAGCGAGCGGCTCGTCAACTTCGAGATCAGCGCCGCGGCCCGCTACAGCCCCCTCGCGGCGGAGGCGGCCGACGCGCCTCCGGGGAAGAAGGGGTAGCCCGCCATGGAACAGCTCATCGAGCGGATCGCGAAGGCGCAGCTCGGGGCCAAGTTCGGCGCCGTGGCCGGCGCGCTGGTGCTCGTCACCGCCCTCAACTACTTCGTCTTCTCCCTGCCCTTCGGCCCGTCGGGCGGCATCTCCGAGATCGAGACGCGCCTCAAGCGGAACAAGGCGCAGCAGGAGAAGCTGGACCGAGACTTCATCGAGAAGACGGCCATCGCCAACGACCTGAACCGCTTCCGCAAGGAGAAGGAGCTCCTGGAGCAGCGGCTCAACGAGGCGCTGGCCGAGCTGCCGGAGGAGAAGAACATCGACGAGCTCCTCCAGCTCTTCCAGGACCGCGGCCAGAAGGCCGGCCTCGAGATCCTGACCATCGAGCCCAAGCCGGAGAAGCTGGAGGGGTTCTACGCCAGCATCCCCATCCCCATGACGGTGTCGGGCAACTTCCACGAGATCGCCACCTTCTTCGACGCGCTCGGCCGCCTGCGCCGCATCGTCAACGTGAGCGAGCTCTCCTTCGGCGCGCCCAAGGACGTGGCCGGCAAGGTGGTGGTGGAGGCCAAGTTCCTGGTGACCACCTTCATGTTCGTCGAGCAGAAGGGCAAGGCCGGGGCGAAGGGAGGCGCCAAGTGAAGCGCACCGTCCTCGCCGCGCTCCTCGGCGCCCTGGCGCTCGCCTGCGGCGACAAGCCGAAGCCGCCGCCGGCGCCCCCCAAGCCCGCCGCGGCCCCGGCCGCGGCCCCGGCCGCCGCCGAGGCGGAGGCGAAGAAGCCCGAGGAGACCTGGAGCTACTCCTCGGTGGGCAAGCGCGATCCGTTCCGCAGCTTCCTCGCCGAGGCCCGGAGCGGCCCCGGCGCGCTCGCCACCCGCTGCGCCACGCCGCTCGGCCGCTACGAGCTCGAGCAGCTCAAGCTCGTGGCCGTCATCACCGGGCTCGAGGACCCCGTCGCCATGGTCCAGGCCCCCTCCGGCGTCGGCTACGCGGTGCGCCGCGGCGCCTGCATCGGCAAGAACGGCGGCACCGTCGCCGCGGTCCGGACTGGCGAGGTGGTGGTGGCCGAGTGGGCCATCCGCGCCGACGGCACCCGCGATCGCACCCAGACCGTCCTCAGCCTCCCCAAGCGGGAACCGCTCAACCTCGAGGAGTTGCCATGAAGACCCACCTCCAGCGCCTCGCCGGCCTCACGCTCTGGGGAGCCCTCGCGGTCGCGTCCCCGGCGCGGGCCGCCGACGCCAACGCCATCCAGGCCATCGACGTGGCCGAGCGCGACGGCGCCGTGGAGCTGTCGATCCGCGGCACGCGCCCGCCCTCGTACACGGTCTTCAAGCTCCAGGACCCGCCGCGGCTCGTGGTCGACCTGGCCGGCGCCGACGTCTCGGCGGTCGGCGCCCCGCTCGAGGTGGGCAAGGGCGGCGTGCTCGGCGTCTCGACGGCGCAGTACAAGGACGAGCGGAGCGCGGTCGGCCGCGTCGTGGTCGCGCTCGACGGCGCCCGCCGCTACGAGGTGGCCCCCAAGGGCGACGCCGTGGTGGTGCGCGTCCTCGCCGCCGAGTCGGCCGCGGCGCAGCCCTCGACCGTGCCCGGCGTGATGAAGCTCGCCGAGACGGCCCTGGTGGCGTCCGCCGCCGAGGCGGCCCCCGCCGCCGTTCCGGCCGCGCCCGCGGCGGAGCCCGCCGCCCCGCCCGCCGCGAAGCTCACCGAGCCGATCGCCAGGGCGCCCGAGGCGCCGGCCGCCGTCCCGTCCGACAACGTCCTCGCTCGGCGCATCGACGAGGCCCCGGTCAAGAAGGCGGCCCGCGCCGTCACCGGCGTCAGGCCGGCCGGCAAGGGGCTCCTGCTCGCCACCGACGGCGACGTCGGCACCATCGAGATCATCGAGCTCGCCAACCCGCCGCGCCTGGCGCTCGACCTGCTCGGCGTCGCCAGGGCACCCAAGGCGGCGGTCAAGCTCGACGGCGCCTTCGGCCAGGCCCGCTTCGGCCGCGACGCCGGCAAGGTCCGCGTGGTGCTCGACGCCGTCGGGGCCCTGCCGGCCTACCAGGTGCGGCGGGTGCCGGGCGGCATCGCCGTCCGCCCTGGCGCGGGCGAGCAGGTGGCCGCGGCGCCCAAGGCCCCGGCCGCCGCGGCGAAGCCCGCCGCCGCGCCCAGGCCGGCCGCCCCCGCCCTCGCCGCCGGTCCGGCCCGCGCCCGCATCGCCGACGTCCGGTTCAGCCACGCCGGCGGCGCCTCGCGCATCGAGATCGCCGGCAAGGCGAAGTACGCCATCAGCCGCCCAGACGCCCGCACCGTGGTCCTCTCGCTCGAGGGGGCGGAGCTGCCGAAGCGGCTGGAGCGCTCCCTCGACACGAGCGCGCTCGGCGGCCCGGTGCTGATGGTCTCCTCCTTCAACCAGCCCTCCACCGGCCAGGTGAAGATCGTGGCCACGCTGCGCGGGCCGGCCGCCGACGCGCTCGCCGAGCACGGCGACGGGCTGGCCTGGACCTTCGCCGAGACGGCCCCCGCCGAGGGGGACGAGCCGCCCGTGGTCCTCTCCGACGCCACCCAGGCGGCCAGCGCCGAGGCGGGCGCGGCCGGCTTCGCCGCCGAGGCGCCGGCCTACGCCGCCTCGGGCGCGCCGCGGCGGGGCGGCTACACCGGCCGCCGCATCAGCCTCGACTTCCACGACATCGACATCCGCAACCTGCTGCGGCTCATCTCCGACGTCTCCAAGCGCAACCTGGTGGTGGCCGACGACGTCCAGGGCAAGGTGACCGTCTCCCTGCGCAACGTCCCCTGGGACCAGGCCCTCGACCTCATCCTCAAGTCGAAGGGGCTCGGCAAGGAGGAGGCGGGCAACATCATCCGCATCGCCAAGCTGGAGGACCTCGCCAAGGAGCAGGAGGCGCTGGCCGCGGCGGCCAAGGCGCGCCAGCCGCTCGTCCCGCTCAAGGTCCGGCTCATCCCGGTCAACTTCGCGCGCGCCGGCGAGGTCGCAGGGCGGGTCAAGGACGTGCTCACCGAGCGCGGCTCCATCTCCACCGACGAGCGCACCAACGTGCTCATCGTCAAGGACGTGCAGGAGGCGCTGGTCCGGGCCGAGGGGCTGGTGCGCAACCTCGACACGGAGACCCCGCAGGTGCTGATCGAGAGCCGCATCGTCGAGGCCTCGTCCAACTTCAACAAGGCGGTCGGCATCCAGTGGGGCGGCAACGCCAGCATGAGCCAGGCGCTCGGCAACCCGACCGGCCTCGTCTTCCCGAACATCGTGACCGGCGCCGGCGCGGCCGGCGGCGGCCCGACCACCGGCACCGCGTCCAACCCGAACTACGCCGTCAACCTGCCGGCCGCCATCGGCCAGGGGGCCGGCGGCGGCATCGGCCTGGTCTTCGGCTCGGCCGGCGGCGCCTTCAACCTCAACCTGCGCCTCTCCGCCCTGGAGAACTCGGGCGTGGTGAAGACCATCAGCGCCCCCAAGATCGCCACCATCGACAACAAGGAGGCGACCATCGGCCAGGGCATCTCCATCCCCTTCTCGCAGGTGAGCGCCTCCGGCGTGAACACCACCTTCATCGAGGCCAAGCTGGAGCTCCGGGTGACGCCGCACGTCTCGGCCGACGGCTCGATCCTCCTCAAGATCAGGGCCACCAACAACGCCCCCAACCCGCAGCTCACCGGCGCCAACGGCCAGCCCTCCATCTCGAAGCGCGAGGCCGAGACGGAGGTGCTGGTGAAGGACGGCGAGACCACCGTCATCGGCGGCATCTACACCCGCCAGATCTCCAACCGCCGCAGCGAGGTGCCGTTCTTCGGCAAGATCCCGATCCTGGGGTACTTCTTCCGCACCACCACCGACCAGGACGACCACACCGAGCTGCTCATCTTCATCACCCCCCGCATCCTCAACCGCGCGGCGACCACGGTCGCCGGCGGCCACTAGGAGGACGCCCGTCATGCGCCGCCTCGCCGTCCTCGCCCTCTTCCTCGCCGCCGCCGGCTGCGTCGACAACTCGGCGTCGGTCCGGATCTTCGGCCTCTGCTTCCCGCCGACGCCGTCCGACTCGGGCGCCTGCTCCTATCCGGCCAAGTGCAGCGCGCTCATGCTCGGGGCGCTCGTCTTCGATCCAGCCAGCACCTCGCCGGACGGCCCGCTCATCTGGCCGGTCCAGGTGGACAACCAGCGCGATCCGACCACCGACGCCAGCGCCGGCCGGACGGAGACGGCGACGGCCTGGATCACCGGCTTCGAGGTGGAGTACCAGGGGGCCGTCTCCGGCTCGGTGAGCGTCGCGGCGCCCGAGGCCCAGCCGGTGCTGCCGGGAGGCTCCACCGTGGTGCTCGTCCCCATCGTCCCGCCGGGCGTGGTCGTCCCGGCCGGCGGCGCCATCGGCGCGAACGTCAAGGCCAAGGGGCACTACGGCGACGGCTCCTTCTTCGTGACCGGCGGGCTCGACGTCCAGGCGACGGCCGGCACGGTCACGTACACGTGCACGGGCACCACGACGACCATCGTCGGCGTCTGCCCGCAGTCGGGCCAGACCGGGGTGCCCCTCTGCAAGTAGCGCCGGGGCCTTAGGGAACCGTCCTTGACGGACCGCGCGCGAGCGGGCTAGAAGGGCCGCCTCGCGCCGCGGTCCTCGTCTTTTCGGGGATTTACGACGCGGAGCGGCGAAGCCATGGGCTTTCGAGAGCACCTTCAGGATGTGGTCCAGAGCGTCGACGGTGCGGTCGCGTGCTCGCTCATGGGCGTGGACGGCATCGAGGTCGACACCCACCAGGCCGGCGACGGCGGGGTGGACGTCCGGGAGCTGCTCGTCGAGTACAGCAGCCTCTTCCGCAGCGCCAAGGACGCGGCGGAGGCCCACGGCGCCGGCGCGGTGGCGGAGCTCTGCATCCAGACCGAGAAGCTCCTCACCATCGCCCGGCTGGTGTCACCGGAGTACTTCATGGTCGCGGCGCTCCGGCCCGACGGCAACTTCGGCAAGGCGCGCTACATGCTGCGCGTCACCGCCCCGAAGCTGAGGTCGGAGCTGTAGCGCGGGCCACGCGGCGGGCGCCGTCCGGGTGGGCGGCGCCAGCACCCTCAACGTCTGGAAGGAGCAGGAGAAGCGATGGGCGAGAGCATGGACACCTCGGCGTTCCGCCGCGGCCTCAAGATCGAGATCGACGGCGACCCCTGGGAGATCGTCGAGTTCCAGCACGTCAAGCCGGGCAAGGGCTCGGCCTTCGTGCGGACCCGCATCCGCAACCTCATCTCCGGCCGGACCATCGACAAGACCTTCAAGTCCGGTGACGTGGTGGGCAAGCCCGACGTCGAGGAGCGGGAGATGCAGTACCTCTACCGCGAGGGCGACCACTACAACTTCATGGACAACAAGAACTACGAGCAGACGTTCCTGTCCGCGGAGCAGATGGGGGACGCCAAGAACTTCATCAAGGACAACACCACCACGCACATCATGTTCTTCAACGGCCGGGCCATCGGCGTGACGCTGCCGAACGCCATGGACCTGCGGGTCGTGAAGTGCGACCCGGGCGTGCGCGGCGACACCGTGTCGGGCGCCACCAAGCCGGCGACGCTCGAGACGGGCTACGTGGTCAACGTGCCCCTCTTCATCAACGAGGGGGAGCTGCTCCGCATCGACACCCGCACCGGCGAGTACCTCACCCGCGTGGCCGGCTAGGCCGGCGCTCCACACCCAGGAGACCTCACCATGGCCCCCAAGTCGCCGAAGCCGCCCGCCGCCAAGCCGTCCACCGACGCCGAGGCCGCCTTCTCCATCGAGGACGTGAAGAAGCTGGTCTCGCTCGTCGAGAAGACGGACGTGACGCACATCGCCTGGACCCGCGGCGCCGAGAAGGTGGTCATCCGGCGCGGCGCGGTGGTGGCGGTGGCCCCCCCGGCGCCGGTGGTGCACGCCGCCCCCGTGGCCGCCCCGGTGGTCGCGCCGGCCGCCCCGGCCGCGCCGGCCGCCCCCAAGGCGGAGGCCAAGCCCGACGCCCCGGGCACGCTCGTCAGCTCCCCCTTCGTCGGCACCTTCTATCGCGCCCCGTCGCCGGACGCCGCGCCGTTCGTCGACGTCGGCCAGAAGGTGAAGAAGGGCCAGGTGCTCTGCATCGTCGAGGCGATGAAGCTCATGAACGAGATCGAGTGCGAGGTCGACGGGACCGTCGCCGAGATCTACGTCCAGAACGCCACCCCGGTGGAGTTCGGCGAGAAGCTCTTCCGCATCGTGCCGGGCTAGCCCCGCAGCGAAGGCCCCCATGTTCAAGAAGGTCCTGATCGCCAACCGGGGCGAGATCGCCCTGCGCGTCATCCGCGCGTGCAAGGAGCTGGGCATCTCGACGGTGGCGGTCCACTCGACCGCCGACGCCGAGTCGCTCCACGTCCGCTTCGCCGACGAGGCCATCTGCATCGGCCCGCCGCCGTCGAAGGAGAGCTACCTCAACGTCCGGGCGCTGCTGGCCGCCGCCGACGTGACCGGGGCCGACGCCATCCACCCGGGGTACGGCTTCCTCTCCGAGCGGGCCGACTTCGCCGAGATGGTCGTGAACATGGGGCTGAAGTTCATCGGCCCGCGCCCCGAGATGCTCCGGCTCATGGGGAACAAGGTGGCGGCGCGCGAGGCGGCCGAGAAGGCCGGCCTGCCGCTGCTGCCCGGCGCCCGCGGCTTCCTCGCCAACGCCGACGAGGCGGTGGCCCTGGCCGAGCAGATCGGCTACCCGGTCATCCTCAAGGCGGCCGCCGGCGGCGGCGGGCGCGGCATGAAGATCGTCCGCGACCCCGGCGCGGTGGCCAAGGCCTTCGAGACCGCCTCGTCCGAGGCGCTGGCCGCCTTCGGCGACGGCTCCATGTACCTGGAGCGCTACGTCGAGGAGCCGCGCCACATCGAGCTGCAGATCGTGGCCGACGAGCACGGCAACATGATCTGCCTCGGCGAGCGCGAGTGCTCGGTGCAGCGCCGCCACCAGAAGCTCATCGAGGAGGCGCCCAGCCCGGCCGTCTCCCCCGCCCTGCGCGCCGAGATGATCGACGTGGCCCTCAAGGCCATGAAGGCCATCCGGTACAACAACGTCGGGACCATCGAGTTCCTGATGGACGAGAAGGGGCGCTACTACTTCATGGAGATGAACACCCGCATCCAGGTGGAGCACCCGGTGACCGAGCAGGTCTACGGGCTCGACCTGCTGCGGGAGCAGATCCGGCTGGCCGCCGGCGAGAAGCTGGAGCGCACCCAGGACTCGGTCCGGCCCATCGCCCACTCCATCGAGTGCCGCGTCAACGCCGAGGACCCGGTCACCTTCGCGCCGTCGCCGGGGCGCATCACCGGCTACCACCAGCCGGGCGGCTACGGCGTGCGCGTCGACACCATGGCGTACGAGCAGTACAAGGTGCAGCCCTACTACGACTCGCTCGTGGCCAAGCTCATCGTCACCGGCGCCACCCGCGAGATCGCGCTCAAGCGCATGATGCGGGCGCTCAACGAGTACGTGATCGAGGGGATCAAGACCAACATCCCCTTCCACAAGCGGGTGCTCACCTTCCCGGCCTTCGCGCAGGGCAAGTACGACACCCGCGTCGTCGAGCAGATCCTCAACCCGCCGACGCCGGAAGAGGCGCCCCCGGCCGCCGCCAAGGCGGGCTGAAAAACGTGGAAACCCCCCGATTCGTCGGGGGATTCCAGCCTTGACCCTCCGCAGGCCTTCCACTACGCTGGCCGGACCCGCTCGGTCCGGCCGGCGCTCGTGGTGGGGCGCGTCGAACGGCTCCGAAGGGCCCCCGGTCCCACGACCAGCGAGAAGCCCTCGGCCCGATGGCAGTCGACAAGAACAAGATCATCGCCGAGGCGACCAAGCTCGTTCAGAAGGGGGCCTACGACAAGGCGATCAAGCAGTACGAGCGGATCCTCGAGGCGGATCCCAAGGACGTGCGCGTCCTGCTCAAGGTCGGCGAGCTGCACCAGAAGAAGGGCGACGACCGGCAGGCCGCCGACGCCTTCAAGAAGGTGGCCGAGACCTACGCCGACCAGGGCTTCTTCCTCAAGTCGGTCGCCGTCTACAAGCAGATCGTGAAGCTCGACCCGGACGACGTCCGGGTGAACGAGCGGCTGGCGGCGCTCTACCAGCAGCTCGGCCTCATGAGCGACGCCATGGGCCAGTACCAGGTCATGGCCGCCGGCTACGAGAAGGCCGGCGACGGCGCCCGGCTGCTCGACGTCCTCAAGCGGATGGTCGAGCTCGACCCGGAGAACATCGCCTCCTCCATCAAGCTCGGCGAGCTGCACCAGCGCGCCAACCAGGGCGCCCAGGCGCTCGAGCACTACCGGCGCGCCGCCGCCTACCTGAAGAAGCACAACCGCGCCGACGAGTACCTCAAGGTGGCCGAGCGGGTCGCCGGGCTGGCGCCCGACGACCACGCCCTGACGCGCGAGCTCGCCAACATCTACCTGGCGAAGGGCGACACCAAGCGCGCCCTCTCCAAGCTGCAGCTCTGCTTCAAGGCCGACCCCAAGGACGTCGAGACGCTCAACCTCCTGGCGCAGGCCTTCCGCGAGCTGGGCCAGGCGCAGAAGACGGTCTCGGTCTACAAGGAGCTGGCCCGGGTCCACGAGGAGCGGGGCCGCGCCGCCGACGCCCGCTCCACCTGGCGCAAGGTCCTCGACCTCGCCCCCGACGACCCGGACGCGCTGGCGGCCGCCGGCGCGTCGCCGGCCGCCGCGCCGACCCCGCCGCCGCGCCCGGCC
>DASTGK010000434.1:0-8861 GCA_035719085.1 Anaeromyxobacteraceae bacterium | reverse complement strand
TGGCGGTCCGGCCGTCCGGGTCGAGCCGCGGCGCGAGCTCGGCCACCTCGAAGAGCGAGAGCTTCCCGGCGGCGAGCACCACGTCGACGAGCGCCTCCACCACCTCGAGCGCCAGGCCGCGGGCGGCCGGCGCCGAGACGCCGGGGGCGACGGCGGCCGGCAGGGCGTCGAGGTCGACCGAGAGCTGCACCGCGTCGACCGTGGCGAGGAAGGCGGCCAGCTCGGCCCGCGCCTCGTCGAGCCTCGCGGGCGTGGCGTCGCGATCGCGCCGCCAGCGGGCGCCGAGCCGCGCCGCCGTGTCGAGGAGGGCGCCGGTGTTGGAGGCCTCGTCGACGCCGACGCACAGGTAGCGGAAGGGCCAGCCGCGCGCGGCGCAGCCTTCGGCGATCTGGCGGAAGGGCGTCCCCGAGCTGGCGCGCCCGGCGCGCAGGTCGAGGTGGGCGTCGAGGTTGACGACGCCGAGGCGCGGCGCCGGCTCCTGGCGCGCGGCCCAGGCGGCGAGGCCGAGGAAGCTCCCGGCCGCCACCTCGTGGCCGCCGCCCACCACCACCGGCAGGTGGCCGGCGCCGAGCAGCCGGGCCACGTGGGCGCCGAGCTCCGCCTGCGCCTCCTCGAGCGCGTCCTCCTCGGGCACGACGTCGCCCGCGTCGAGGAGCGGCCGCGCCCCGTGCCAGGCCACGTTCGCGAGCGCCCGGCGCAGCGCCAGCGGCCCCTCGGCGGCGCCGACCCGCCCCTGGTTGCGCGCCACGCCCACGTCGCAGGCGAAGCCGAGGAGCGCCACGCCGGCCGGCCCGCCCTCCTCGAGCGGCCGGATCCGGTCGTGCCAGCGGACCGCGCGCGGGCCCTCCTCGGGGTCGCGGCGGCCGGTCCAGCGGGTCGGGTCAGCGGGTCGGTGCATGGTCGAGCCTCCCGGCGACGGCGCGGGCGGAGAGGAGCGGCAGGCCGAGCGGCTGGCAGAGCTCGGCGGGGGTCTCGACTTCCCAGAGCGCCAGGTCGGCGCGCAGCCCCGGGGCGAGCCGGCCGCGGTCGTCGAGCCCGAGCGCGCGGGCGCCGTGGCGGGTGGCGCCGCGCAGCGCCTCGGCCGGCGAGAGGCCGAAGAGCGTGCAGGCCATGCTCATGGCGGCCTGGAGCGAGGCGAGCGGTGAGGTGCCGGGGTTGCAGTCGGTGGCGACCGCCATGGGGACGCCGGCCGCCCGCAGCGCCGCCACCGGCGGCGGCCGCGTGTCGCGCAGCGCGTAGTAGGCGCCCGGCAGGAGCACCGCCACCGTGCCGGCCCCGGCGAGCGCCGCCACGCCGGCGGGCGAGAGGTGCTCCAGGTGGTCGGCCGAGAGGGCGCGGTGGGCCGCCGCCAGCGCCGCGCCGCCCGAGTCGGAGCGCTGCTCGGCGTGGAGCTTCACCGGGAGGCCGAGCCGCCGCGCGGCGTCGAAGAGCCGCCCCACCTGCGCCGCCGAGAAGGCGATGGGCTCGCAGTAGGCGTCGACCGCGTCGGCGAGCCCGCCCGCCACCGCCGGCAGCATCGAGGCGCAGAGGAAGTCGACGTAGGCGTCGGCGCGCCCGGCCCACTCCGGCGGCACGGCGTGGGCGCCGAGGAAGGTGGCGCGCACCGAGACCGGCAGGAGCTCGCCGAGCCGGCGCGCCACGCCGAGCATGCGCAGCTCGGTGTCGCGGTCGAGCCCGTAGCCCGACTTCACCTCCACGGTGGTGACGCCGCCCGCGAGGAGCGCCTCGAGCCGCGGCCGGCTCTCGGCGAGGAGCGCGTCGAAGCCGGCCGCCCGGGTGGCCGCCACGGTGGCGAGGATGCCGCCGCCGGCCCGCGCCAGCGCCTCGTAGCTCGCCCCGGCGAGCCGCGCCTCCCACTCGCCGGCGCGGCGGCCGGCGTGGACGAGGTGGGTGTGGCAGTCGACGAGCCCGGGCGTGAGGAGCCGCCCCTCGGCGTCGAGCTCCACCCGCGCGCGCGCCCCGGCCGGCAGGTCGCCCTCCGGCCCGAGCCAGGCGATCGCCCCGCCCTCGGCCGCGAGCGCGCCGAGCCCCGGCTCCACCGCCGGGCGGCCGTCGCCCTGGGTGGCGAGCCGCGCCCGCCGCACGAGGAGGTCCCACATCACCGGCTCCGCAGCATGGGCAGGTCGAGCCCGGCGTCGCGCGCCGCGCCCACGGCCAGCTCGTAGCCGGCGTCGGCGTGGCGCATCACGCCGCTCGCCGGGTCGTTGAAGAGCACGCGGGCCAGCCGGTGCGCCGCCTCGGGCGTGCCGTCGGCCACGATCACCGAGCCGGCGTGCTGCGAGAAGCCCATGCCGACGCCGCCGCCGTGGTGGAGCGAGACCCAGGTGGCGCCGCTCGCGGTGTTGAGGAGCGCGTTCAGGAGCGGCCAGTCGGAGACGGCGTCCGAGCCGTCCTTCATCGCCTCGGTCTCACGGTTGGGGCTCGCCACCGAGCCGGTGTCGAGGTGGTCGCGGCCGATGACGATGGGCGCCGAGAGCTCGCCGGTCCGCACCATCTCGTTGAAGGCGAGCCCGAGCCGGTAGCGGTCCTTCACGCCCACCCAGCAGATGCGCGCCGGCAGCCCCTGGAAGCGGATCCGCTCGCGCGCCAGGTCGAGCCAGTGGTGCAGGTGCGGGTCGTCCGGCAGGTGCGCCTTCACCGCCTCGTCGGTCCTGTAGATGTCCTGCGGGTCGCCGGAGAGGGCCACCCAGCGGAACGGCCCGTAGCCCTGGCAGAAGAGCGGCCGGATGTAGGCCGGCACGAAGCCGGGGAAGGCGAAGGCGTCCTCCACGCCCGCCTCGCGCGCCATCTCCCGGAGGTTGTTGCCGTAGTCGAAGGTGGCGGCGCCGCGCCGCTGCAGCTCGAGCATGGCGCGCACCTGCGCCGCCATGGAGCGCTTGGCCGGCTCGACGATGGAGCGCGGATCCTCCTGCTGCGCCGCGCGCCACTTCTCCAGCGTCCAGCCCTGCGGCAGGTACCCGCGCACCGGGTCGTGGGCGCTCGTCTGGTCGGTGACGGCGTCGGGCGTGACGCCGCGCGCCACCAGCTCCTGGAAGACGTCGGCGGCGTTGCCGAGGAGCCCGACCGACACCGGCTTCCCGGCCTTCCGCGCCGCCTCGACGCGCGAGAGCGCCTCGTCGAGCGTGTCGGCCCGAACGTCGAGGTAGCGGGTCTCGAGCCGCTTCTCGATGCGGGTCGGGTCGCACTCGACGGCGATCATGGAGAAGCCGGCCATGGTGGCGGCGAGCGGCTGCGCCCCGCCCATGCCGCCCAGGCCGCCGGTCAGGATCCAGCGCCCCGCCGGCTTCCCGCCGAAGTGGCGGCTCGCCACCGCGGCGAAGGTCTCGTAGGTGCCCTGCACGATCCCCTGGCTGCCGATGTAGATCCAGGAGCCGGCCGTCATCTGGCCGTACATCATGAGCCCCTTGCGATCGAGCTCGTCGAAGTGCTCCCAAGTGGCCCAGCGCGGCACCAGGTTGGAGTTGGCGATGAGGACGCGCGGGGCGTCGCGGTGGGTGCGGAAGACGCCGACCGGCTTGCCGCTCTGCACCAGCAGCGTCTCGTCGTCGCCGAGCCGCCGCAGCGTGGCGAGGATGGCGTCGAAGGAGGCCCAGTCGCGGGCGGCGCGGCCGATGCCGCCGTAGACCACCAGCGCCTGCGGGTGCTCGGCCACCTCCGGGTCGAGGTTGTTCTGCAGCATCCGGTAGGGCGCCTCGGTGAGCCAGCTCTTGCAGGCCAGGGTCGTGCCGCGCGGGGCGCGGACGGTGCGGGTCGGGTCGAGGCGGGGATCGGGGGCGGTCATGGCGGCTCCGTTCAGAAGTGGCCGGTGAGGCGGTAGCGGTGGCCGGCGTGCCACAGATCGGCGGCCGAGGCCGGCGCGCCGCGGGTGAAGGTGCGGCGGTGGAGGAGCAGGCAGGGCTCGCCCGGCTCGAGCTCGAGGGCGGCGCGCGCCTCGGCCGAGGGCGGGCGCGCCTCGATGCGGTACTCGACGCGCGAGAGCGGGGCCACGCGCATCAGGTACTCGTTGGGCGTGCCGGCGCCGAAGTCCTGCTCCAGGTAGCCGGGCGCCGCGGCCGGCACCACCCAGCGCTCCTCGAGCTGCAGGGGGCGGCCGTCCTCGCGGTGGACGATGACCGAGTGGAAGAGCCGGGCGCCGCGCTTCACGCCGAGCTCGGCGGCGAGCGCCGGCGAGGCCTTCACCGCCTCCAGCCGGCTCACCTCGGCGCGGTGGCTCCCGCCGCGCGCCCGGATCTCGGCGGCGATGGAGCGGATCTCCACCAGCGTCGACTCGGGCCGCGGCGGCGCCACGAAGGTGCCCGAGCCGCGCGAGCGCGACAGCACCCGCTCGGCGGCCAGCTCGCGCACCGCCCGGTTCACCGTCATGCGGGCCACCTTGAAGCGGCGCGCCAGCTCCGGCTCGGAGGGGATGCGCTCCCCCTCGCGCCACTCGCCGGCGGCGATGCCGTCGAGGAGCCACGCCTTGATGCGCTGGAAGGCGGGCTCGGCCATCTAGGCGCCCTGCGAGGCGAAGGCGAAGGGGGCGTGGGCCGCGATCTCGGCCTGCTGCACCAGCCCCTTGGCCGTCTCGATGTCCGGCGCGAAGTAGCGGTCGAGGTCGTAGTGCGGCACGTGGCGGCGCAGGAGCGCCATCACCTCGCGCAGCCGGGGCGAGGTCGGGTGGGGCAGGCGCAGGTCCACCCCCTGCGCCGCGGCCAGCAGCTCGATGGCCAGGATGGCGGCGACGTTGTCGGCGAGGTCGCCGAGCTTGCGCGCCGCGAAGGTGGCCATGGAGACGTGGTCCTCCTGGTTGGCCGAGGTGGGCAGCGAGTCGACCGAGGCCGGGTGGGCCAGCGTCTTGTTCTCGGAGGCGAGCGCCGCCGCGGTGACGTGGGCGATCATGAAGCCGGAGTTGACGCCGCCGTCCCGCACCAGGAAGGGGGGCAGCCCGGAGAGGGTGGCGTCGATGAGGAGGGCGATGCGCCGCTCGGCGAGCGCGCCGATCTCGGCCGCGGCGATGGCGATGCCGTCGGCGGCGAAGGCCACCGGCTCGGCGTGGAAGTTGCCGCCCGAGAGCACCTCGAGCGTGTCGGGGAAGAGGAGCGGGTTGTCCGAGACGGCGTTGGCCTCGCGCTCCAGCACGGTGGCGGCGTGGCGCAGCTGGTCGAGGCAGGCCCCCATCACCTGCGGCTGGCAGCGCAGGCTGTACGGGTCCTGGACCTTGCCGCAGTCGCGGTGCGACAGGCCGATGCCCGAGCCCTCGAGCAGCGCCCGGTAGGCGGCCGCGGCGTCGATCTGCCCCGGGTGGCCGCGCAGGGCGTGGATGCGGGCGTCGAAGGGCTTCACCGACCCGGCGGCGGCGTCGACCGAGAGGGCGCCGGAGACGAGCGCGGTGCGGAAGAGGTCCTCCACGTCGAAGAGGTGGAGGAGGGCGAGCGCGGTCGAGACCTGCGTGCCGTTGAGGAGCGCCAGCCCCTCCTTGGCGGCGAGCGTGAGCGGCCCGAGGCCGGCGTGGCGCAGCCCCTCGGCGGCCGGGCGGCGCGCCGGGTCGGCGCCGATGGTCACCTCGCCGATGCCGATGAGCACGCCGGCCAGGTGGGCGAGCGGGGCGAGGTCGCCCGAGGCGCCGACCGAGCCCTTCTCCGGGATGACCGGCAGGACGCCGGCCGCGTCGAGCCGGAGCAGCGCCTCCACCACCTCGCGCCGCACGCCGGAGTGGCCGCGCGCCAGGCTCGCCACCTTGAGGGCCACGACGAGCCGGACGACCGGGGGCGCCAGCGGCCGGCCGACGCCGACGGCGTGCGAGAGGACCAGGTTGCGCTGCAGGAGCTCGAGCTGGTCGGCGGGGATGTGCGTCGAGGCGAGCCGCCCGAAGCCGGTGTTGACGCCGTAGGCCGGCTCGCCGCGCGCCACGATGGCGGCGATGGCGGCGGCGCCGGCGTCGAGGGCCGGCAGGCAGGCCGGGTCGAGCGCGAGCGGCTCGGGGGCGCGGGCGATGCGGCGCAGCTGGGCGAGCGTGAGGCGGCCGGGGGAGAGGAGCATGGCGCCACGCTAGCCGGTCCATGCTGTCTAGACAAGTCGTGGCCCCGGGAGGAGCCCCGACCACCCAGTCCTCGCCGCACGGCGAGACATGGCCAGGTGTTGCTGGCAGCCCCCTCGCCCCGACCCTCTCCCCCGAGGGGCTCAGGATTCGTCACATCGTTGCGCCGACCGCCCGGTCCCAGTACCGGCTCACGGCCGGCTTCTCGAGCCCAAGCCCTCGCCGGGGGGGGGCGGAGAGGCGGCAGCGAGGGGGCGTGGCTGGCAGGCGAGCGCGGCGGCGTTGGTCGACGTCGCCGCGCGGCAGCCGTCGCCAGGGAGGCGGGGCCGCCTTGTTCGAGGCGCCCTGGCGTGATCGGCCTACAAGTCGACGCGCGGCACGCCCGGCAGGACCGCGGGTCGCAGCGCGACGAGGTGCAGGCGGGCCGCCGCGTGGGCGCCGCGCGTCGTCGCGGCAATGTGTCACTGCCGCCAGAGGCAGTTGTTTCACCCGCAAGGGGCCTCCCGGGCTCGCGCCCGCAATGGGCCGCCAAGGCGCGCCTTCGCGTACCCAACTGGGAGTGAAATGAGCGGCGATTCCGCTTGACGCACTCTGCTCGCGGATGGGCTTCCGCGCGCTGCGCGCGGCGTGGATGGCCCGTGTGAGCGCGCAGCGGGCCGTGCGGAGCGCGCCGGCGTGAGCCAGGCCGGGCGCGGCGCCCCGGTTGCGCCGATGCGTGAGCGGGGCTGCCAGGGCCCTTCCCGAGGGGCCCGAAAGTGCGTGTTACCAATGGTGGATGACACCGGAGGTGCACACCATGCCCGCCACCGCTCCCGCGCTGCTCGACGCCGCCACCCTCGCCCGCCGCCTCGCGGAGCTCGCCGGCGACGAGCGCGCCGTCCAGGTCGAGTTCCTCCTCCACCTCGCGGAGTACGACCGGCGCGAGGCCTGGCTCGCGGCCGGCTACGGCTCGCTGTGGACCTACTGCCGCGGTGCCCTCCACCTGCGCGAGGGCGCCGCCTGGCGCCGCATCCAGGCAATGCGGGTTCTTCGCCGGCTGCCGGGCCTCGCGGAGCCGCTCCGCTCCGGGGTGCTCTGCCTCACCACCGTGGCCCTCCTTGACCCGGTCCTCACCGAGGCCAACGCCGCCGGGCTCGTCGCCCGGGCCGCCTACAAGTCGAAGGCCGAGGTCGTGGCGCTCGTCGTCTCCCTCAAGCCTCGCAGTGCGCCCAGGGACGGCGTGCGCCGGCTGCCCGAGCGCGAGGCCGCCACCGCTGCGCCGCTGCCGCTCGCGGCACTCCAGCGCTCCGAGTCCGAGGCGATGGCCGCAGCTCCGGTGCTCGCCGCCCCTGCGCCTGCGTACGAGATGGCGGCTCCGGTGCCCACCGCGCCAGCGCGCCCCACCGTGCGCCCGGTGGCGGCGGACACCTGGTCGCTGCGGGTGACCGTCGACGCCGCCTTCAAGGAGGAGCTCGATCGGCTCACCGAGCTCCTCTCGCACAAGGTGCCCGGCGGCGACCTCTCGGCCGTGCTGCGCGAGGCGGTGAAGTGCGCCATCGACAAGCACGGCAAGCGCCAGGGCGCGGTCGAGCCCGCGCGGAGGCGAGCGAAGAAGAAGGCGCCCGCCTCCCCCTCCGCCCCGGCGAGCCCGCGGCGCGAGCCGATCGCCGCCGAGGTGCGGCGTCAGGTCTGGAAGCGGGACGAGGGCCGGTGCGCCTGGGTCGGCCCCGACGGCCACCGCTGCGGCAGCCGGTGGCGGCTCCAGCTGGACCACATCGCGGCCGCGGCGCTCGGCGGTCCGTCGACGGTCGAGAACCTCCGGCTGACCTGCGCTCGGCACAACCGGCTTCACGCGGAGCAGACCTTCGGGCGCGAATTCATGGACCGGTTCCGCCGGGAGCCCCAGACGGGTGAAAGTACTTCTCCCAGCGGAAGCTGCTCTTCCGAACCGCTGGAGTGAAGCGGCGGGCATCACCATCGAGGGCGCAGAGGTCAGCAACGCTGCGCGCAGGCCCACGGTCTTGCCGAGCGTGCCGCGACTGCCCGTGAACCGATCACGCAGAGGCGTCACGAACGGGCGGCGGCGCCTCCCCTGCGACGGCCGCAGGTCGACGGCTCCGACCGGCCCCGGCCGCGACGGCCTGCCAGCCACCCTCCTCGCTGCCGCCTCTCCGCCGCCCCCGTGGTGGACGCTCGCGCGCGGGAACCGTCGTGGTACGGCGGGCGGAATCGGGTCGGGCACCGACCTGATGTGATGAATCATGTGTGGGCCGGGGTGAGGGCTGCCAGAATCGGGTCAGGCCTGCGCCCCGCCGCCGCCGACCATGAAGCCGCCCGGCTCGAGGCCGAGCCGGCGCACCGCCCGGTCCCAGCGCTCCTCGTGCGGCACCTCGAAGACGAGGTCCTCGGCGAGCGGCATGGGGATCCAGGCGCCGGCCGCCACCTCCTGCTCCACCTGCATCGGCGCCCAGCCGGCGTAGCCGAGGAAGAGCAGGAACGGCCCGGCGTCGCGGGAGCGGGCCAGGGCCTCGAGCAGCTCGCGCGAGCCGCCCAACGCCAGCGTCGAGCCGACGCGCACCGCGTCCTGCTCGGCCGGCACCGCCCCGGCGCGGTGGAGGATCCAGAGCCGCTCCGGCGCCACCGGGCCGCCCACCATCACCTGCCCGCCGTCGCGCCCCGTGGCGCGGGCCGCCGCCAGCAGCCCGGCGTCGAGGCCGCGCAGCACGTCGGCCACCGTGATCGGCCCCGGCCGGTTGACGACGAAGCCGAGCGCCCCCTCGCCGTGGTGCTCGGCCATGAGGACGAGGGTCCCGTCGAAGTTGGGGTCGGCCAGGGTCGGCGAGGCGACCAGGAAGCCGGGGGCGAG
>DASTGK010000433.1:0-11537 GCA_035719085.1 Anaeromyxobacteraceae bacterium | reverse complement strand
CACGGCAAGCGCAGGGGTGCCGTCGAGCCCAAGCGCAAGCGGGCGAAGAAGAAGGCGCCGGCCTCTCCCTCCGCCTCCGCCCCGCCGAGCTCGCGGCGCGAGCCCATTCCGGCCGAGGTGCGCCGGCAGGTCTGGAAGCGTGACGGGGGCTGCTGCGCCTGGGTCGGCCCCGACGGCCCCCGCTGCGGGAGCCGGTGGCGGCTCGAGCTGGACCACATCGAGGCGGCGGCGCTCGGCGGCCCGTCGACGCTCGACAACCTGAGACTGACCTGCGCTCGTCACAACCGGCTTCACGCCGAGCAGACCTTCGGGCGCGAGTTCATGGACCGGTTCCGCCGGGGGCCCCGGACGGGTGAAAGTACTTCTCCCAGCGGAAGCTGGGCATCAGAACACTCGGAGTGAAGCCGCGGCGTCACCATCGAGGGCGCAGAGGTCGGCAGCGCTGCGCTCCGGCCCACGGTCCCGCCGAGCGTGCCGCGGCTCCCCGTGAACCGATCACGCGGAGACGTCTCGAACGGGCGCTGCCGCCTCCCCCGCGACGGCCGCACGTCGACGCCGCCGACGAGCCGCGGTGCGGCCGCCTGCCAGCCCCCTCCTCGCTGCCGCCTCTCCGCCGCCCCGTGGTGGACGCTCGCGCTCGGGAGCCGCGCCGCGGTCCGGCGCGCCTGAATCCTCCTCGCGGCGGCGTGACTCCTCACCGGCGTCACCCCATCTCGCCCCACGAGGGCGACCAGGAGGAGTCCCCATGCGCACCACCCGTCTCGCCCTCGCCGCCGCCGTCCTCGCCGCCGCCACCGCCGCCGTGGCGCTCTCCGCCGCGCTGCCGGCGCCCGCCGAGTTCCGCGGCTGGGCCCACGTGAAGTCGATGGTCATCACCGACAAGAGCCACGGGCTCTACGGCTTCCACGACGTCTACGCCGACCCGGCGGCGCTGCAGGCGCTCAAGTCGGGCGGCGCCTACCCCGAGGGCGCCCGGTTCGCCGTCTCCTTCTACGACGTGACCACCGAGGGGCCGATGCTGTCGCAGGGCAAGAAGCGCATGGACACCTTCATGCGCAAGGACAAGGCGGCCACGGCGACCGGCGGCTGGACCTTCGCGGCGAGCGGCCCGGACGGCAAGCCGCTCGCGCTCGACGTGGTCAAGGGCTGCTACGAGTGCCACGCCGGCGGCGCCAAGCAGACCGACCTCGTCTTCTCGAAGTGGGTGGAGTAGCGCCCCGCCCTCAGGTGGCGAGCGCCGCCCGGAGCGCCGCCACGACCCAGCCGTCCTCGCCCGGCTGCACCGTGCGCGGGTCGAGCACCACCTCGCCCTCCTCGATGCGGGCCACCACCGGCGGATCGGCGCGGCGCAGCCTGGCGAGGAGCGCGTCCGGCTCGCCGGTCGGCACGGCCAGCACCGCGGTCGGCAAGGTCTCGCCGGGCAGCGTGCCGCCCCCCACCGCCGAGGTGGAGGGGCGGACGCGCGCGCCAGGGGCCTCGGGGCCGAGCGCCTCGAGCCAGCCGCGCGCCGACGCCTCGAGCTCGGCGAGCGGCCGGGCGATGGCGCGCCAGATGGGCAGCTCGGTGAGCGCCTCGCCCCGCTCGTAGTGGGCGAGCGTGGCGGCGAGGCCGGCGATGGTCACCTTGTCGAGCCGCAGCGCCCGCAGCAGCGGGTGGCGCTTCACGCGCACCACCGCCGCCGCCCGGCCGACCAGGAGCCCGGCCTGCGGCCCGCCGAGCAGCTTGTCGCCGGAGAAGCAGACCAGATCGGCGCCGGCGCGGACCTGCGACTGCACGGTCGGCTCGTCGCCGAGCCCGTAGGGCGCCGTCGGCAGCAGCGTCCCCGAGCCGAGGTCGCTCACCACCCAGAGGTCGCGCCGCCGCCCGAGCTCGACCAGCTCCTCCAGGCTCGGCTCGGCGACGAACCCGTCGAGCCGGAAGTTGGAGCGGTGGACGGCGAGGACGGCGCGGGTGCGCGGCGTGATCGCCTCCTCGACGTCGCGCGCGTAGGTGCGGTTGGTGGTCCCGACCTCGACGAGCGCGGCGCCGGAGCGGCGCAGCACGTCCGGGATGCGGAAGCCGCCGCCGATCTCGACGAGTTGCCCGCGGCTCACGATCACCTCGGGCGGGCCGTCGCCCGGCGCCTCGCCGGAGGGGCGGGCGGCCGAGAGGGCGGCGAGCGAGAGGAGCACCGCCGAGGCGCAGTTGTTGACGGCCACCGCCGCCTCGGCCCCGGTGAGCCGGCCGAGGGCGCCGGCGGCGTGGTGGTAGCGGTCGCCGCGGGCCCCGGCCGCCAGGTCGTACTCCAGGTTGGAGTAGCCCTCGGCGGCGGCGGCCATGGCGCGGGCGGTGGCGGCCGAGAGCGGGGAGCGGCCGAGGTTGGTGTGGATGACGACGCCGGTGGCGTTGACGACGCGGCGCAGGGAGCCGCGCCCCTCGTCGGCCAGGCGGGCGAGCAGCGCCGCCTCGATCGCCTCGGCGGGCGGGCAGGGGGCGCCCCCGAGGACGGCGCGGCGCCGCCCCTCGAGCTCGGCGCGGACCGCCGCCATCACCGGCTCGTGGCCGAGCCGGGCGACGAAGCCGGCCCGGTCGGCGGCGGCGAGCAGCCGGTCGGCCTTGGGCAGCTTGCGAGCCTCGATCGAGGGATCGGGCGGGCCGGAGGCGCTCATGTGAGAGGGTTTACCACGCGACGGTTTCGTGGACTCGACGGGTACGCATCACCGCGGCAGCACGAGGAAAAGCGGGAGAAGATCGTTGCCTTGGGCCTTGCGGAAAGGTAATCCTTCGCCCCACCCTTATGCCCGCTCTCGCCAACCCCTCCGCGGCCGAGGCGTCTCTCTGGGCCATCATCCTCTTTCCCCTCGCCGGGGCCCTCATCAACGGGCTCATCGGGAAGCACCTCGGCCGGGCGAACGCGACGCTCGTGGCGCTCGGCGCCATGGTCGGCTCGCTCGTCATCGCCGGCGTCGCCTTCTCCTGGGTGGCGCAGGGCTACACGCTCCACTACGGCGGCGCGCCCTGGATCGCCGTGGCCGGCGCCGACGGGCGGGCCATCGTCAGCGTCACCTGGGGGCTCTTCGTCGACCGGCTCTCCGGGACGCTGCTGCTCGTGGTGACCGGGGTGGGCACGCTCATCCACGTCTACTCGGCGTCGTACATGTCGCACGAGGACGACGCGGGCTACGCCCGCTTCTTCACGTACCTCAACCTCTTCGTCGCGGCGATGCTCACGCTCGTCCTCGGCGACTCGCTCGTCCTCACCTTCGTCGGGTGGGAGGGCGTCGGCCTCTGCTCCTACCTGCTCATCGGCTTCTGGTTCACCGACCCGCAGAAGGCCTACGCCGGGCGCAAGGCCTTCGTGGTCAACCGCATCGGCGACTTCGGCTTCCTCATCGGCGTCTTCTCGCTGCTCGCCATCTTCGGCACGCCGAGCTACGCCGAGATGGGCGCGGCGGCCCGGGCGCTGGTGCCGGACGCCGTCATCGCCACGGGCGTCTTCGCCGGCTGGACCTTCCAGGGCGCCGTCACCTTCGCGATGCTCTGCCTCTTCGTCGGCGCGACCGGCAAGTCGGCGCAGCTGCCGCTCTACATCTGGCTCCCCGACGCCATGGCCGGTCCGACGCCGGTCTCGGCCCTCATCCACGCCGCCACCATGGTGACCGCGGGCGTCTACCTCGTCGCCCGCAACTCGATGCTCTACTCGCTGGCGCCGGCGGCCATGGCCACCGTGACGCTGGTGGGGGCGCTCACCGCGCTCTTCGCCGCCGTCATCGCCTTCGCCCAGACCGACATCAAGAAGGTGCTGGCCTACTCCACGGTGAGCCAGCTCGGCTTCATGTTCATCGGCGTCGGCTGCGGCGCCTGGTGGGCCGGCGTGCTGCACCTCGTGACCCACGCCTTCTTCAAGGCCTGCCTCTTCCTCGGCGCCGGCTCGGTGATGCACGGCATGGGGGACGAGACCGACATCCGCAAGATGGGCGGCCTGGCGAAGAAGATGCCGCACACCCACTGGACCTTCCTCCTCTCGACCATCTCGGCCACCGGCATCCTGCCGCTGGCCGGCTACTGGTCGAAGGACGCCATCCTGGGGAACGCGCTCTTCAGCCACAACCCGGCCTGGCACGAGGTCGGCCCCATCGCCTACGTCATCGGCACGCTGGCGGCGCTCGGCACCGCCTTCTACATGACGCGCCTCTACTGGCTCACCTTCCGGGGCGCGCCGCGGACCCACGCCGCCGAGCACGCCCATGAGTCGTCGCCGGTCATGACGGTGCCGCTCATGGTGCTCGCCGTCCTCGCGACGGTCGGCCTGGTGCTCGGCCTGCCCGAGGGCTTCGGCCCGCTCTCCGAGGTCTACCAGCGCTTCGTCGAGCCGGCCTTCGCCGCCGGCACCGAGCGGCTCCACGAGGTCGGCCACCTCCACGCGGGCCCGCACCCGGCCTGGCCCTTCTTCGCCGCCTGGGTCATCGCCGCCCTCGGCACGCTGGTCGGCTGGCTCATGTACGGCGGCGCCTGGAAGGCGCTGCCGGAGAAGCTGGCCCACGGCTGGCCCAACGCCTACGGCCTGCTCGCCGACAAGTTCCGCATCGACGAGCTCTACGGCGCGCTGGTGGTCGAGCCGCTCAAGGCCGCCGCCATGGGGCTCTGGCGCGTCGTCGACGTGACCCTCATCGACGGCACCGTCAACGGCGTCGCCAAGGTGGCGGGCGGCGTCGCCTCGGTGGTGCGGCTCGCCCAGAACGGCGACGTGCAGCGCTACGCGGCGGTGATGGCGGTCGCCGCGGCGGCCATCCTCTGGACCGTCCTCGGCGTGGGAGGGCAGTAAGCGTGAACCTGCTCAGCGTCGTCACCTTCGTGCCGCTCGCGGGGGCCGTGCTCCTCGCCCTCATCCCCCGCGACGAGGCCCGGCAGCACCGCGCGCTCGCCCTGGTGGTGACCCTCGTCACCCTGGCGCTCTCCCTCGGCCTCTGGCTCGGCTTCGACGCCTCGCCGGCCGCCCCGGAGTTCCAGTTCGAGGAGAAGTACCCCTGGATGTCGTCGATCGGCATCGGCTACCACGTCGGCCTCGACGGGGTGGCGCTGCTGCTCGTCATGCTCACCACCGTGCTCATGCCGGTGGTGGTGCTCTCGACCTGGCGGGCGGTCGAGGACCGGGTGAAGGAGTTCATGATCGCGCTGCTGGTCCTCGAGACGGCGATGATCGGGACCTTCGCGGCGCTCGACCTGATCCTCTTCTACGTCTTCTGGGAGCTCATCCTCATCCCGATGTACCTGCTCATCGGCATCTGGGGCTCGCAGAACCGGCTCTACGCCACGGTGAAGTTCTTCGTCTACACCTTCGCCGCCAGCGTCTTGATGCTGCTCGCCATCCTCTTCCTCTTCTTCCACGACGGCGGCACCTTCGACTACGTCCAGGCCCGCGCCGCGCTGCAGGTGACCCCGGAGCAGGGGAAGTGGCTCTTCCTCGCCTTCGCGCTCGCCTTCGCCGTCAAGGTGCCGATGTTCCCGCTCCACACCTGGCTGCCCGACGCCCACACCGAGGCGCCCACGGCCGGCTCGGTCATCCTGGCCGGCGTGCTCCTCAAGATGGGCACCTTCGGCTTCTTCCGCTACGCCATGCCGCTCTTCCCCGAGGCGGCGCTGACGCTCCGCCCCTGGATCGCCGGGCTCGCCACCGTGGGCATCGTCTACGGCGCGCTCATGTGCTTCGTGCAGACCGACATGAAGCGGCTCGTCGCCTACTCCTCGGTGTCGCACCTCGGCTTCGTCATGCTGGGGCTCGCCGCCCTCTCGGCCGAGGGGCTGACCGGCTCCGTCTACCAGATGCTCAACCACGGCGTGTCCACGGGCGCCCTCTTCCTCCTCGTCGGCATGCTCTACGAGCGGCGCCACACCCGGCTCGTCTCCGAGTACGGCGGCCTCGCCCAGCAGGTCCCCTGGATCGCCACCGCCTTCGTGGTGGTGACGCTCTCCTCCATCGGCCTGCCGGGCACCAACGGCTTCGTCGGCGAGTTCCTCATCCTCTCCGGCACCTTCCTCTCGCGCCTGGCCGGCTCCACCACCTTCGCCACCGTCGGCTCGGTGGGCGTCATCCTGGGCGCCGTCTACATGCTGGTGCTGGTGGAGCGGGTCTTCTTCGGCGCGCTGAAGAAGGAGGAGAACAAGCGCCTCGCCGACCTGTCGGTCCGCGAGGGGTTCGTGCTCGCCCCCATGATCGCCCTCATCGTGGTGATGGGGCTCGTGCCCGGCCCGTTCCTGGCGCCGGCGCGGCCGGCCGTGAACCGGCTGGTGCAGCGGTTCCAGCAGACCGAGGCGCGCCTCAACCTGCCGACGCAGGTCGGCACGGTGGAGACCGCCGTGGCCGCCCGGCCGCCCACCCCGCTCGAAGGGGCCAACTAGCCATGAACGGCCTGCCCATCCGCGACTTCGCCGCGCTCGCCCCCGTGGCCATCCTGGCCTTCGGGGCGCTGGCGCTCATGCTCACCGAGGTCTTCCTCACCACCGGCCGCCGCGGCTACCAGGCCGTCGTGACGGTGGCGATCGCGGCGCTGACGGCGCTCGCCTGCCTCGTGGTCCCGCCGGCCGGCCCGGTCTTCGGCGGCCAGGCCACGGTGGACGCCTTCAGCGTCTTCACCACGCTCGTCATCTGCCTGGGCGTGGCCCTCTCGGCGCTCGTCAGCGCCGGCTGGCTGCGGGCCCGCGAGGCGGAGCGCGGCGAGTACTACGCCCTCACGCTCTTCGCCGCCTCGGGCATGTCGCTGCTCGGCATGGCCTCCGACCTGCTCATCGCCTTCGTGGCGATCGAGATCATGAGCCTCTCGACCTACGCGCTCTCGGCCTACCTGCGCCGCGGCAAGCGCCCGTCCGAGGCCGCCTTCAAGTACATGATCCTCGGCGCCATCTCCTCGGCGCTCCTGCTCTACGGGTCGTCGCTCATCTTCGGCGCCACCGGCACCACCCTCTTCTCCGGCATGCAGCACGGCGCGCGCGGCACCGGCGGGCCGCTGCTGGTGGCCGGCCTGGCGCTGGTGGCGTCCGGCATCGCCTTCAAGATCGCGGCGGTGCCCTTCCACGCCTGGACCCCGGACGTCTACGAGGGGGCGCCGACCCCGGTGACCGCCTTCATGGCGGCCGGCGTCAAGACCGCGGCCTTCGCGCTGCTCGCCCGCATCTTCCTCTCCTCGCAGACCGGCGCGCAGGTGGCCGACGTCTCCTTCACGCAGATCCTGACCGTCCTCGGCATCCTGACGATGGTCTTCGGCAACCTCCTGGCGCTGCCGCAGCGGAGCGTGAAGCGGATGCTGGCCTACTCGTCGGTGGCCCACGCCGGCTACCTGCTGGTGGGCGTGGTCTCGGCCAAGGTCGAGGGGGCCCGCTCCATCGCCCTCGCCGGCGTGCTCTTCTACCTGGCGGCCTACACCGCCACGGTGGTCGGCGCCTTCGCGGTGGTGGGCGCCATCGAGGCCCGCAGCCGCGGCGACGCCGAGCCGGCGCGCGCCTGGGACCTCTCCCGCTTCTCGGGCCTGGCCAAGACGAACCCCACGCTGGCCTTCGCCATGACCGTCTTCCTCCTGAGCCTGGCCGGCGTCCCGCCCACGGCCGGCTTCGTCGGGAAGCTCTACATCTTCAAGGCGGCGGTCGGCGCCCAGCTCTACCCGCTCGCCATCGCCGGCGTGCTCACCAGCATCCTCGGCGCCTTCTACTACCTGCGCGTCATCGTGCACATGTACATGCGGCCGGCCGAGGGCGAGGCGGTGGTGCCGGTCACGGCGCCCGCCATGGCGCTGGCGCTCGGCGGCGCGGTGGCGGTGGTCGCCATCCTCGGCGTGCTGGGCGATCCGCTGGTGCGCCTCGCCCAGGCGGCGAGCGCGGTGGTGATGTAGCGAGGCCGCCCGCCCGCGCCGCCTCCTCCCGGCGTCGTCCGCGCTCCCGCGCGGCGGCGCCGAGCCATTTTGCGGACCACGGGGCGCGGCGGCGGGCGAGGGGAGGAGCGGCGTCAGCCGTGCGCGGCCGACCGGACCCGGTCGAGCAGCTCGGCCGCGCCGAACGGCTTCGGGATGACGCCCGCCGCCGGGTGGCGGTGGGCCGCCAGCTCGAGCAGGTCGGCGTGGGGGCCGGTGATGAGCACCGGCACCGGCCCGCGCACCGCGGCGCCGAGGAGCCGGTCGGCGTCGGCCACGTGCAGGTCGACGACGCACAGGTCGTAATCGGCGGCGTCGAGGGCGGTGAGGCCGGCCGACACGCTCTCGGCCGAGTCGACGCGGCAGCCGTCGAGCCGCAGGGCGACCGCGAGGGCCTCGCGGAAGTTCCGATCCCCGTCGATGAGCAGGAGCGAGGCCATGCGGAGCACAAAAAAAATGAAGCGCTGAGCGCAGCTGAAGTGGCGGGGGGGGACCGACCTCAACAGGCTGCTCAACGCTTCACCTGCCCTATGAGCAATGGCGGTGCCAGGTCTTGTGACAATCCGGCGCACCGACGATGCCCAGTGAGATCAGCCGGATGCGGGTGAGCGGGCCCGACCCATTGCATCCGGCAACACCCCATCGGGTCCGATACCCGGTTTCACTTTCGAAAGCGAATTGCAGAAGTGAAATCAGGCGGGCTGCCGGCCCGGGATGCCGAGCCGCTTCATCTTCCGCCAGAGCGTGGTGGCCGAGACGCCCAGGTCGCGCGCCACGCGCGAGAGGTCGCCCTCGCAGCGGGCCACGGAGGCCTCGATGGCCCGGCGCTCCGCCTCCTCCACCACGGCGGCCAGCGTCTGCCCCCCGCCCTCGCCCCCGGCCTCGGCGGGCGGCGGCGGCAGTCCCTCCTCGAGCTGGACGTCCTCGGCGCGGATCTCGTCCCCCGGCGAGAGGGCGGCGGCCTGCTCGATCATGTTCTCGAGCTCGCGCACGTTGCCCGGCCAGTGGTGGTCGGCGAGCCGCTGCATGGCCTCGGCGCCGAGCCGCTTCGAGGTGCCGGTGCGGGCGTTGTAGCGGCCGACGAAGTGGGCCGCCAGGAGCGGGATGTCCTCGCGCCGCTCGCGCAGCGGCGGGATGCGCAGCGGCACCACGTTGAGCCGGTAGAAGAGGTCTTCGCGGAAGCGCTTCTCGGCGATGGCCCGGCGCAGGTCCTGGTTGGTGGCGGCGATGACCCGCACGTCCACCTGCACCGGGCTCGACTCGCCGACGCGCCGGATCTCGCCGTCCTGAAGCGCGCGCAGGAGCTTGGCCTGGAAGCCGGGGGCGGTCTCGCCGATCTCGTCGATGAAGAGGGTGCCGCCGTTCGCCTCCTCGAAGAGGCCGCGCCGGGCCCGGGTGGCCCCGGTGAAGGCGCCGCGGGCGTGGCCGAAGAGCTCGGACTCGAGCAGCGTCTCGGTGATGGCGGCGCAGTTGACCGGGACGAAGGGCCGGTCGCCGCGCCGGCTGGCGACGTGGAGGGCCCGCGCCACCACCTCCTTGCCGGTGCCCGACTCGCCGGTGACGAGCACGGTGGCGTCGCTCGGCGCCACCCGCGCCACCCGGTCGAGGACGTCGCGCATGGCGGCGGAGCGGCCCACGATGTGCTCGAGCCCGTAGCGCTTGCGGAACTCGCCGGCGAAGAGGCTCACCTCGCCCACCAGCCGGCGCCGCTCCAGCGCCTGGCCGACGCGCAGGAGCAGCTCGTCCTCCTTGAAGGGCTTCGCCAGGAAGTCGTAGGCGCCGCGCCGGATGGCCTCCACCGCCGACTCGATGGTGCCGTAGGCGGTCATGACGATGACCTCCGTCTCCGGGGCGAGCTGGCGCGAGGCGCGCAGCACCGCCATCCCGTCGACGCCCGGCATGCGCAGGTCGGTGAGCACCACGTCGAAGCCGCCCGCCTGCAGCCGCTGCACCGCGGCGGCGCCGTCCTCGGCCTCCTCCACCACGTGGCCCGCCTGGCGCAGGACGATGGCGGTGGTGGCCCGCATGTTCCGCTGGTCGTCGACGACCAGGACGCGGCCGCGCGGGGCGGCGCCGCGCGGGGGCGCGCCGTCGGGGGCGGGCGGGGCGGGATCGCTCATGCGCCCCGCATCTCAGCCGATGAGGGGGCGGGATTCAACCGCGCCGGCGGGGGCGGCCGGCTCGAGCGGGAAGCGGAGCGTGAAGGTGGTGCCTGCGCCGGGGCGGCTCGTCACCCCCACCTCGCCGCCGTGGCCGTCGACGATCCGCTTCACCACCGCCAGCCCGAGGCCGGTGCCGGTGGCCTTGGTGGTGAAGAAGGGCTCGAAGATCCGCGCCCGCACGTCGTCGGGGATGCCGGCGCCGGTGTCCTCGAGCTCCAGCACCGCGGCGCCGGGCTCGGCCCGCAGCCGCACCGTGAGCCGCCCGCCCCGGGGCATGGCCTGCGCCGCGTTGACCGCCAGGTTGACCACCGCCTGGCGCACCTGCCGGGCGTCGACCGGCACCGGCGGGAGCTCCGGCGCCACCTCCCGCACCACCTCGACCGCGCCCGGCCGCCCGGCCAGCGCCGCGGCCACCGCCTCGTCCACCACCCGGTCGAGCGGCTCGGGGCGCAGCTGCGGCAGCGAGGGGCGGGCGAAGTCGAGCAGGTCGCCCACGATCCGGTTGAGCCGCTCCGCCTCCTCCCCGACGATGTCGAGCAGCATGCGGGCGTCGCCCTGCGGCCGCAGCAGCCGGCGGATGGAGCCGAGCGAGTTGAAGATGACGCCGAGCGGGTTGCGCACCTCGTGGGCCACCACCGCCGAGAGCTCGCCCAGGGCGGCGAGCCGCTCCTGGCGCAGGAGCCGCTCCTGCGCCTGCTTCAGGTCGGCGAGGGCGGCGAGCGCCTGGGCGTGGGCGCGGGCGTGGTCCACCGCCACGGCCAGCTGGTTGGCGATGGCGGCGGCCCGCTGCACCTCGGCCCCGGTGAAGCGGCGCGGCCGCGCCGTCTCGGCGATGACGGCCGCGCCGATGGCGGCGTCGCGCACCAGGAGCGGCAGCACCAGCAAGGCCCGGGCGCCGGTGAGCGCCCGCAGCGCCGGCTTGGAGCGCGGGTCGCGGCTGGTGTCCTCGATCACCACCGCCTCGCCCCGCGCCAGCGCCAGGCCGGCCAGCGAGACCTCCTCGTCGCGCGGCAGGCGCATGCCGAGGAGGTCGGCGCGCGGGCCCGCCACCGCGCCGATGGTCAGGTCCCCCTTCGCCTCGTCCACCAGCAGCAGGTAGGCGTCGGGGGCGTCGACGATGCGCGCCAGGTTCTTCACGCCAGCGTCGAGCACCTCGGGCAGCTCCAGCGTCGCCACCAGCGAGCGGCCGACGTCCTGCAGCACGGCCAGCTCCTCGGCGCGCCGCCGCGCCTCCGCGTAGAGCCGGGCGTTGTCGACCGCCACCGCCAGCTGGCTGGCGATGGCCACCGCGCGGGTCAGCTCGCCCTGGGCGAAGCGCCGCTCCGCGCCCGGGGCCGACACGAGCGCCACGCCGAGCGGCTGGTCGCGCACCAGGAGCGGCACCGCCAGCACCGCCGGGCCCTTCGCCCCGCCCGGCTCGCCCTCCAGCCGCCCCGCCGCCGGCGCCCGGGTGGCGAGCGCGTCGCGCGCCAGCGAGGGGGCGTCGAGCGGCACC
>DASTGK010000432.1:0-3683 GCA_035719085.1 Anaeromyxobacteraceae bacterium | reverse complement strand
GTAGGCGCCGAGGTCGTGGCGCAGGCCGTCCGGGAAGGCGACGGCGAGCGGCGAGGTGGTGAGCCGGCCCGGGTGGTCGTGGACGAGCGCGCAGCCGACGCGCCCCACCGCCCAGCCGGGCGCGAGCCCGAGCGCCAGGGCGTCGCCGTAGGCCAGGAGGCCGGGCCGCCGGCCGCGGAAGAGGAAGAGCGCCGCCGCCACGCCGCCGGCGAGGCCGCCCATCGACGAGAGGCCGTCGCCGAGCCGCAGGAGCACCCAGGGATCGGCGAGCTCCTCCGGGTGATAGGCGAGGAGGTGGACGAGGTGGGCGCCGACGAGGCCGCCCGCGAGCGCGATGGCGGCGAGGCGGGCCAGCGGTGCCGGCTCGAGCCCGTCGCGCCGGGCGGCGCGCCTCGCCACGGCGAGGCCGAGGAGCAGCCCCGCCGCGGTGAAGAGGCCGGTCGGCCGGAGCGCGACCGGCCCGAGGTGGAGGAGCGGCAGCTCCGCCACCTCGCTACAGCTCGATCCCGGCGCCGACGGCGATGCCGAAGGTGGTGCCGCCGAGCTCGTAGGAGGGGGCGGTGGTGGTGGTGCTCGTCGAGCTGAGCGTCACCGTCTTCTTGATGAGGTCCCAGCGGGCGAAGGGCGCGAGGGAGGCGACGGCGTGGACCGGGCCGACCGGCAGCCTGAGCGTGAGCGTGGGGCGCGCGCCGATGAAGGGGAGCCAGGCGCTCTTGGTCTGCGAGAAGTCGGCGCCCCCGCTCGAGATGGTGACGTTCGAGACCTGGTGGCCGCCCAGCTCGCCGAGCAGGTCGAGCCGCAGGTACTGGTTGAGGTCGACGGCGAAGCCGACCACCGGGGTCAGGACGGCGCTGTCGGTCCGGTTGGCGAGCCAGCGCCCCTCGTAGAGGACGCCGAGGTCGAGGGCCGAGAGGCGCAGCAGGGCCGAGACGCCCTTGGTGTTCATGCTCGACTGGAGCACGTCCTTGCCCTGCGTCTGGAGGCCGTCGCGCAGCCCCTTCGAGTCGTAGCGGGAGACGCCGCCCCACACCTGGGCGGTGAGCGACCAGCCGGCCTCCTCGGCGCGGGCGGCGGCCGGGGCCAGCGCCAGGGCGAGGGCGGCGAGGGCGGTGACGGCGATGATGGGGCGCGTGCGCATGGGCCACTCCTGTTGCGGCGGGGCCACGGGAATCGTGGCCGTTCACCCGCCGTCGGCGGGCTCTCCGGTCGGTAGAGCAGGGACCGTGCCGCCAGGATGACCCGGAGCGGGGGGCGCTGGCCACCTTTCCGCACCCCGCCCCCGTTCCCGGGCCGGGGCGCGGAGGTCCGAGGCGGCTCTACCGCCCCGCCACCCGCGCCCGGTCCTGGAAGAGGAAGCCCTGCACCATGTCGACGCCCAGGTCGCGCGCCGCCACGTAGTCGCTGGTGGTCTGCACGCCCTCGAGCACGGTGCGCGCCCCCGTGTCGCGCGCCATGGCCGTGAGCGCCACCACGAGCGCCCGCACCCGCGGGTGGCGCAGCCGCGGGATGAGCGTGCGGTCGAACTTGATGACCTCGGCCTCGGCGAGCGCGTCGAGCGAGACGAGCCCGTGGGTGGCCCCCACGTCGTCGAGCGCCACCGCCACGCGCCGGCTGCGGAGCGCCGTCACCATCTCGGCGACGCGCCCGCCGTCGGTGGTGGCGAGCGTCTCGGTCACCTCCACCACCACCTTGGTGCCGGCCGAGCCGAAGAGGGCGAGGAACGGGTTGCGCCGCCCGTCGCCGGCGCGGCACCAGGTGTCCGGGTCGAGGTTGACGAAGAGCGGCGCGCGCGGCGCCCGCTCCACCTGCTGCAGCTTGAGCGTGAGCTCGGCCCGCAGCTGCAGCGCCGGGTCGGCGTGGAGCAGCGCGAAGACCCGCGCCGGCGCCAGCGGGCGGCCGCTCTTGGCGCGGAAGCGGGCCAGCGCCTCGTAGGCGGCGGTGCGGCCGGTGCGGACGTGGACGATGGGCTGGTACTCGGTCCAGAAGGCGCCGGCGTCGAGGATGGCGCGCACGCCGTCGAGCGTGAGGCGCGACGGGCGCGGCTCGCGCTCGTGGCCGGCGAAGAGGTGGAAGGGGACGGGCGGCGGCGTCCGGGCCGGGCCGGCCGGCGGGCTCTGGGCGGGGAGCGATCCCACGCTGGAGACTGTCGTCTCGTCTGCGCGCCTCGTCATTCGCATCCTTCCCCGACGGGGGAGCAAGGGACAGCCGAGGGTAGCCCGAAGGTCGGCCCGCTGCCGAGAAAAGGAGCGGGCGGCCACCCCGAAGGGCGGCGCCCGCGCGCGGAGGAGCTATCGACCGCTCTAGCTCTTCTTCTGCTCCTCCTTCTTCTCCTCCTTGGCCTTGCAGTTGGCGCAGGCGCACTTCTCGCCGCACTTGCAGTCCTTGGCGGAGGTGCAGTGGCAGCCCTTGTGCTCGTCCTTCTTCTCCTCGGCGACCTTGGTCTTCTGGCCGGCCTGGGCGGTGTGCTGCTTCTGGCAGTCGTCGCAGGCGAGGGCCGGCGCGGCGGCGAGCAGCGCGAAGGCGGTGGCGGCTCCGAGCAGGTACTTGAGCATGGTGTGGCTCCTTCGAGGTGGCCGCCCGGAGCGGCCCGCGGGTGGAGGCGGAACGCTAGGAGGGGCCTTGATGCCTGTCAACGCCACGCCCCGCCGGGTCCAGCGGCGCCGTCCGTCATCGCGGATCCCTCGGCGGCCCGGCGATTGAGCGCCCCGGCCGGCGCGGCTACAGTGCGCCGCCATGCCCGAGATCGACACCGACCGACTGCTCGCGCTGCTGCGCGACCCGAACGTGGAGAGCGCCGAGATCGCCGCCGCCGCCGGCGTCCCGCGGGAGGAGGCGGGGCGCGCTTGCCGCCTGGTGCTGGCCATCGCCCGCGCCAAGCCGGAGGAGGCCGCCACCCTCCCCGCCCCGCTCGCCGCCGCGGTGCTGCGCGCGGCCGCCGCCGCCGGTCGCGTCGACCTCATCGCCGCGCTCGCCGGCCGCCCGGAGAAGGAGGTGGCCAAGGAGGCGAAGCGCCAGCTCCACCAGCTCAAGACGCGCGGCGTGGCGGTGCCCGAGCCCTCGCGCCCGGCCGCCCCGGCGCTGACGCCGGCGCCCGCCGAGCCGCCGCCGCCCGCCTACGGCACCACCGTGGACGGCCAGGGCGAGCGGGCCGTCTGGCTCACGCGCAACGTGCCGGGCCGCGGCCTGGAGGTGGCGCAGGCGGTCCTCTCCGACGAGAAGGGGCTCGTCGAGCTGCAGGTGGGCGTGCTCGGCCGCAAGGAGTGGCGCGCCTTCGTGAAGGGGTTGCTCGAGCGCGGCGCCGGCATGGGCGTCGGCGAGCTCGACCGGGCGCAGGCCCACGCGGCGGTGGTCGCGGCGCGCGCCCTCAACGAGGCGGCCGGCACGCGCGTGCCCGAGGGGGCCGACCGCTGGCTGTCGCAGCTCGGCCCGGCCCCGGCGCCGGCGGCGCCCGGGGCGTCGCTCCCCTCGCTCGGCGAGGAGGAGGAGCGGGCGGCGCTGGCCGCCTCGGGCGACCTGCACGACCTGCCCCTCCTGCGCGGCTGGCTCGCCGAGGAGGCCTACCTGCGCGAGGTGGCCCGCCGGCTCGATGACGCCGAGTCGACGCCCGCGGAGTTCGCGCAGGGCGGGCTGACCTCCCGCCTCGAGGCGATCGTGGCGGGGGCGGTGGCCGACTATTACACGCC
>DASTGK010000431.1:0-4040 GCA_035719085.1 Anaeromyxobacteraceae bacterium | reverse complement strand
ACCCCCACGAAGCGCCGCAGGAAGGCGAGGCCGACCTGCTGGCTCTTCTCCGGGTGGAACTGCACGGCGAAGACGTTCTCCTTCGCGAGCGCGGCGCAGTACGGCTCGCCGTGCACCGCGAGGAGCTGCGCGCCCGGCGCGTCGGCCGGGGCGGCGAAGCTGTGGGCGAAGTAGACGTAGGCCCCGTCCATGGGGGCGAAGAGCGGGTGGAGCGGCCCGGCGGCGCGCACCGGCGACCAGCCGATGTGCGGCAGCTTCACCTGGCCGCGCAGCCGGCGGATGGTCCCGGGCAGGAGGCCGAGCCCCTTGGCACCGCCCGCCTCCTCCCCCGCCTCGAAGAGGATCTGCAGGCCGACGCAGATGCCGAGCACCGGCGCGCCGCGCGCCACCACCTCGCGCAGCGCCGCCTCGACGCCGCTCTGGCGCATCGCCTCGGCGCAGGCCGGCATCGAGCCCTGGCCCGGCACCACCACGCGGTCGGCGCTCCGCACCGCCTCCGGGTCGTGCGTGACGATCACCTGGGCGCCCACCTCGCGCAGCGCGTTCTCCACCGAGCGCAGGTTGCCTGCGCCGTAATCCACGAGCGCGACCGTGCCGGCCGTCACAGGACGCCCTTCGTCGAGGGGAGCGCCGTCCCTTCGCGCACGGTGGCGGCGCGCAGGGCGCGGGCCACCGCCTTGAAGGCCGCCTCGACCACGTGGTGCAGGTTGCGGCCGTAGCGCACGTTGACGTGGATGCAGATGCGGGCGTGGTTGACGAGCGCCTGGAAGAAGTCCTGCGTCAGGTCCACGTCGTAGGCGCCGATGAACTTCTTGCCGGAGGGGAGGCCGGCGTTGAAGGTGAGGTGCGGCCGGCCGGAGAGGTCGACCACCGCCTCGACCAGCGCCTCGTCGAGCGGCACCACGGCGTGGCCGTAGCGGGCCAGCCCGGCCTTGTCGCCGAGCGCCTCGCGCAGCGCCTCGCCGATGCCGATGCCCACGTCCTCGACGGTGTGGTGGGCATCGACCTCCAGGTCGCCGGCCGCCTTCACGTCGAGCGTGATGGCGCCGTGCCGGGCGATCTGGGCCAGCATGTGGTCGAAGAACGGGAGCCCCGTCGCGATGGTCCCCTCGCCCGGGGCGAGGGTGAGCGCGACCGTGACGTCGGTCTCCTTGGTCTTGCGGGCGATCGCCCCGCGCCCCTGCTTCGCCGCCCTCTTCGCCTTCGCCGCCATCTAGCCCCTCGCCTTCCGCGTCGACGTGGCCTTCGCCTTCGATCGGGCCCGGCCCTTCGCCGCCGCCCGGGGCGCCGCCGCCCCCTCGACGCGCACCTTCACCGCCCGCCAGTGGCCCTCGAGCCCCTCGGCGGTCGCCATCGCCTGGACCGCCGGCGCCACCTTCCGCAGCGCCGCGGCCGAGAGCTCGAGCACGCTCATGCGCCGCCGGAACATGGCGACCGAGAGCGGCGAGGCGAAGCGGGCCGTGCCGGCCGTGGGGAGCACGTGGCTCGGGCCGGCCAGGTAGTCGCCCACCGCCTCCGGCGTGGAGCGGCCGACGAAGACGGCGCCGGCGTTCCGCAGCCTCGGGACGAGCCTGCCCGCCTTCTCCACGTGGAGCGCCAGGTGCTCGGGCGCCCAGGCGTCGGCCAGCGCGACCGCCTCGGCGAGCGAGCGGGTCACCACCACCGCGCCGCGCTCCTCGACCGAGCGGGCGGCGATGTCGCGCCGCGGGAGCGTCTCGAGCTGGCGCGCCACCTCGGCCAGCGCCGCCGCGGCGAGCGCGGCCGACGGCGTCACCAGCACCGGCACGGCGCGCACGTCGTGCTCCGCCTGGGCCAGCAGGTCGCTCGCCACCTCGGCGGCGTCGGCCCTGGCGTCGGCCAGCACCAGGATCTCGCTCGGGCCGGCGATCATGTCGATGTCCACCTGGCCGAAGACGAGCCGCTTGGCCGCCGCCACGTAGGCGTTGCCCGGGCCGCAGATCTTGTCGACCGCCGGCACCGTGGCGGTGCCGTAGGCGAGCGCCGCCACCGCCTGCGCCCCGCCCACCTTGAGGAGGCGCGAGACCTTGGAGACGTGGCAGGCGGCGAGCGTCCAGCGGTCCACCTCGCCCGAGCCCTTCACGGCCGGGGTGGTGACGATCACCTCGCGGACGCCGCCCACCTTGGCCGGGATGGCGGTCATGAGGACCGACGACGGGTAGCGGGCCGTGCCGCCCGGCACGTAGAGGCCGACGCGGGCCAGCGGCCGGACCACCTGCGCCAGCCGGGCGCCGAGCCGGTCGGTGAAGGCCGGCACCTCGGCGTCGCGCTCGCGGGCGTGGAAGGCGCGCACCCGGTCGGCGGCCAGCTTCAGCGCGGCGCGGTCGGCCTTGGGGAGCGCCGCGTAGGCGGCGGCGAAGTCGGCCGGGCCGAGCACGAGGTCGGCCGCGGCGGCCGGCGTCCAGCCGTCCCAGCGGGCGGTGTACTCGAGGAGCGCGGCGTCGCCGCGGGCCCGAACGTCGGCCACGACGCGGGCCGCCGCCTCGCGGACCGGCGCCTCGTCCTCGTCGGAGCCGCGGGCGCAGAGCTGAGCCCACGCCTTCGGAAAGGAGGGATCGGTGGTGACGAGCTTCTGCACGGGCGGCTCCTCGAAGGGAGCCCGATTTCATACCCCAGCCGGGCCGTCCGCGCCATCCGCAGGACCGCCCGGCGGCGACCCAGCGTCCGCTGCTACCGCCCCCCCGTCAGCCTCCACACCCCGGTCGACCGCGGCGGCAGGACCACCGTCCAGCCGCGCGGCCCGGCAGTGGCGATCGCGCCTGGGTCGACCTGGAGCGGCTCGGCCGCGGTGCCGTCGGCCGCCAGCGGCGCGGTGGTGACCGTGTTGCCGGAGAGGTTGTGGGCGACGAGCACCTGCTCGCCCGGCGCGCGTCGGGTGAAGGCGAGCACCGCCTTGTGGCCCGGCTCGAGGAGCGTGAGGTCGCCGCGGCGGAGCGCCAGGGAGGCGTGGCGGGCCCGGATGAAGGCGCGGTAGCGCGAGAGGAGCGAGGCCGGGTCGCCCGTCTCGGCCGCCACGTTGGCCGCCTCGTGGCCCGGCGCGAGCTCCATCCACGGCGCGCCGGTGGTGAAGCCGGCGCCGGCGGTCGAGTCCCAGGCCATGGGCGTCCGCTTCCACTCGTCGGCCGAGCCCGGGCCGTTCTGCATCCCCACCTCCTCGCCGTAGTAGATGAAGGGCGCGCCCGGGAGCGTGAGCAGGATGGCGGCCGCCACTCTGAGTTTCTCCACTCTGTTGCCGACCTGCGTGGCGATGCGCGCCTGGTCGTGGTTGGTGAGGAAGGGGGCGTCGGCGGCGCCCTCGGGGTAGGTGCGCAGCACCTCGGCCAGCGTCGTCGCCACCGCCTCGCCCGAGCCGTCGTTGACGCCGTTGACGATGGCCGAGGCGAGCGGGAAGTCGAAGAGGAGCGGCAGCTCGTCGCCGCCCGGGACCCTGGCCGTGTCGCCGTAGTAGTCGGAGATGGTGAAGGTGTCGGCCCAGGCCTCGCCGACGAGGGCGGCGTCGGGCCGCGCGGCGCGGACGGTGGCGGCGAAGTCCTTCAGGTAGCGGTGGGTGTCGGGCCGGTCGGCCTGCATCCCCGGCCCGTCCTCGGCCAGGTAGCGGACCGCGTCGAGCCGGAAGCCGTCGACGCCGCGCGAGAGCCACAGCGTCGCGATCCGCCCCATCTCGGCGCGCACCGCCGGGTTGCGCCAGTCGAGGTCGGGCATGCCGCTCCAGAAGAGCGCGTAGTACCAGCCGCCGGCGGCGCGGTACCAGGTGCCCTGGCCCGGGTTCCAGGGCTGCGTCCAGCCCGGGTCGTCGGCCCGCCAGACGTACCAGCCCCGGCGCGGCGCCGCGGGCGAGGAGCGCGCCTCCCTGAACCACGGGTGCTGGTCGGAGGTGTGGTTGACGACGAGGTCGACGATCACGTCGGGGGACGCCGCGATCACCGGGTGGTTGAGGCCGTCGGTCGAGGCCTGGTTGGCGTTCTGCGTCGCGTTGAAGTCGGCGAGCATGTTCGAGGCGATCGGCGGCGGGATGTAGCCCC
>DASTGK010000430.1:0-7095 GCA_035719085.1 Anaeromyxobacteraceae bacterium | reverse complement strand
ACCGCGCGCGACGCCGCGCGCAGCGCCTCGATCTCCGCCTCGCCGCCGGGGAGGACGAGGTCCCGCGCCGCCCGGTCGAGCGCCCGCTCGTCGTCGCGCAGCAGGTCGGCCGTGCGGGCCAGCGCCGCCTCGACGGCCGGGCTCAGCTCGAGGAGGAGCGGCCAGAGCCCCTGGCGCAGCCGGTTGCGGGCGTAGCGCGCGGTGTCGTTGCTCGGGTCGTCGCACCAGGGGAGGCCGAGCCGCTCGAGGAAGGCGGTCCCCTCCCCGCGCGACCGGTCGATGAGCGGCCGGACGATGGGGCCGCGCCGCGGCGGGATGCCGGAGAGGCCGCGCGCGCCGGCGCCGCGCAGCAGGCGCAGGAGGACCGTCTCGGCCTGGTCGGTGCGGGTGTGGCCGGTGGCGATCCGCGCCGCGCCCCGCCGCGCCGCCTCCTCCCGGAGCGCGGCGTAGCGGGCGCGCCGCGCCGCCGCCTGGACGTTGCCTGGCCCCACGGTCACCTCCACCGAGCGGCAGGGCACGCCGAGCCGCGCACAGGCGTTGCGCGCCACCGCCGCCTCGGCCGCGACGCCGGGCCGCAGCCCGTGGTCGACGTGGAGCGCCGAGAGCTCGCCGGCGAGGCCGCGGTCGCGGAGCGCGGCCAGCGCCGCCAGGAGCGCCATCGAATCGCGACCGCCGGAGAGGGCGACGAGGATCGGGTCGCCCGGCCCGGCCAGCCGCCTGCGACACAAGGTCTCGTGTACGGCGGCGGCATACGGGTCGAGCCGTACCGCCCTCGAGGATGTGCGTTGGCGCGCAGGACGGGTCACGAACACACCAGATCGGGGGAGCGACGAGGCCGGATCGTCCGGAGGAATTCGGCGGCAATTCCGGGCGGGTCCGCGATCGTCCATACCGACCGTCGACCGCCCGGAGGGGCCGCCACTTGAGGCGGAATCCGGAGTCGGAATAAATGGATCCCGATACGTTGTTCCATCTTGCAGGCAGCATTAAGATTACGAGTGTTGGGCCTAGGGGTCCCCCCCCTCCCCCTCTGGGCCCACGGGGAGCCGGCAGCGATGTCGGCTCCTCTTTTTTTGCCCGGAGGCGCAACCCTGGCGCGCAGCGGATGCGCCAGCGGCAGCCGGTGCGCGGCGCCCTCCACCCCCGGGGTTCCACTCACCGTGGACGGTGGACCTACTGACGGTCGAACGATATCGCGCACCTGGACGATTTCCGGGTCGTGCCCCAACCAAGTCGACGAACCTTGACCCTCGAGATGCGAAAGCGTACAAGGACACCGGCTATCCCACAGATGGAGCATCGATGCCCGGCACCGACAAGCGCAAGCAGTCACTGTACTTCCCCGAGGACATGCTGAACGAGATCCAGGCGGAGGCCAACCGGCAGGATCGCTCCCTGTCGTGGATCGTGCAGCAGGCCTGGCGGATCGCGCGCGGCGAGATCATGCGGTTCCCCTCCGTGAACGACGTGCTGTCGGGCGTCGCTCGCGAGGACGAGCGCGAAGAGAAGGCCTGACCGCACCCGCTTCACCACATGACGAACCTGGCGCGCCCGGCGGGGACTCCCCGGCCGGGCGTCGTCGTCGTTTTGCGGTAGTATCGCCGGCCGATGCCCAAGCACCAGCCGACCGATCCCCTCGGCGACGAGGAGCTCCCCTCCGCCGACGCCTACGCCGTCCCCGCCGACCTCGACGAGCCCGGCTCCCCCAAGGGGAGCTTCCCGGAGGCCGACGTGGTCGACGTCTCCTTCGACGACGACGCCGGGCCCCCGCGCAAGAAGCCCTCCGGCCTCAAGGTCGGCATCGCCCTGGCCGTGCTGGCCCTCGCGGGCGGCTCGCTGCTCGCCTACCGGTACGTCCACCGGAGCCGCGTGCTGGCGGCCGGGATGGCCAAGGCCGAGGCGCTCATCCGGCAGGACACCGCCGCCGGCTACCGCGAGGCGGCCACGCTCCTCGAGCCGCTCGCCGAGATGGATCCGCTCGACGCCGGCTCGCTGCGCGCCTTCGCGCTCGCCATGCTGGCCGCCGACTACCGGGACCCGCCGGCCGAGCAGAAGGCCGAGGCGCTCCTCGTCGAGCCGGGGCGCGCCGAGAAGGTGCCGGTCTACGCCAACCTCGCCTCGGCGGCCCTCTTCCTCGGGCGCCGCGCCGTGGGCGACGCGACCACCTACGCCGGCCGCGCCCGGACCAGCCCCTGGGGCGGCGCCCTCCAGGGCCGGCTGGCGCTCGTGGCGGGCAATCCCGAAGCCGGCGTCGATCCGGCCACCGCCGCGGCCGCGCTCGATCCCAAGCTCGCCGCCGCGCAGGCGGTGGCGGGCGACCTGCTGCGCCGGGCCCGCCAGGACGCCGCCGGCGCGCGCGCCGCCTACCAGGCCGCCCTCGCCGTCTCCCCGACCCACCCGCGGGCCGCGCTCGGCCTCGCCAAGCTGGCGCTCGGGAGCCAGATCCCGCTCGCCGAGGCGATCGGCCCGCTCCAGAAGCTGGTGGGCGACACGCAGGCCACGCCGCGCAACGAGCGGGCGCGCGCCGCGCTCCTGCTCGCCGCCATCGAGCTCCGCTCCGGCGACCGCCCGGCGGCGACCGCCGCGCTCGAGGGGATCGAAGGGCTCGACGCCGCAGGGCGCGGCTGGGCCGAGCGGGCCGCCCGCGTCATGGCCGAGGAGCGCAAGCGGTACCGCGCCGTCCTGGCGGCGCCCGCCCCGCTCCAGAGCGCGAGCGACGACGACCCGCCAGAGGTGCTGGCCGTCGAGCCGGAGCCGCCTCCCCCGCCTCCGCCGCCCGCCCCCGTGCTGGCGCCGAAGAAGGCGATGAAGCACGCCGCCGCGCCCGCCGCGAAGAAGGCCGCGGCGGCCAAGAAGCCGGCCGCGAAGAAGCCGGCGCCCAAGACCGCGGCCAAGAAGCCGGTCCGCTGAGCGAGGAGTAGCCCGCCCGCCGGGCCGCCCGCTCGACAGGCACGCAGCGTCCGCCAAGTCGGGCAGCGCCCGGTCCTGCCCGGACATGGGGCAGCGGCCTGCCCGCGCCCCGGGCACGCGCTCCGCCCAGGCCTCCCACCTGCCCGATTTTCCATCGCCTGCTGCCCGGCACGGAGGCTGCACAGGGGGCACTGCCCGCTTTCGATCCACCCCTCAGCGCCCCCGGAGGCACCCTTTGAGAAAGCTCCTCGCCGTCCTCGCCCTCGCCGTACCCGCGCTCGCCGCGGCCGCCGACGGCATCGACACCGGCGACACCGCCATCGTCCTCGTGAGCGCCGGGCTGGTGCTCCTCATGACCCCGGGTCTCGCCTTCTTCTACGGCGGCCTGGTCCGCGCCAAGAACGTGGTCCACACCATGAACATGTCGATCGTCTGCATGGCGATCGTCGGGGTCCTCTGGGCGCTCGTCGGCTACAGCCTGGCCTTCGCGCCGGGCGGCGCGACCGACCGGTTCATCGGCGGCCTCGCCTGGGCCGGCCTCACCGGCGTCGGCGCCAAGCCCGAGCCCTCGCTCGCCGCCACCGTGCCGCACGCCGCCTTCATGCTCTTCCAGGCCATGTTCGCGGTCATCACGCCGGCGCTCATCTCCGGCGCCATCGTCGAGCGCGTGCGCATCCGGGCCTACGTGCTCTTCGTGACGCTCTGGAGCGTCATCGTCTACACGCCGGTGGCCCACTGGGTCTGGGCGCCGGGCGGCTGGCTGCGCAACCTCGGCGCGCTCGACTTCGCCGGCGGCACGGTGGTGCACATCAACGCCGCCGCCGCGGCCCTGGTGGGCGCGGTGGTGCTCGGCAAGCGGCGCGGCCTCAAGTCGCCCACGGTGCTGCCGCACAACGTCCCGTTCGCCATCCTGGGCGCCGGCCTGCTCTGGTTCGGCTGGCTCGGCTTCAACGGCGGCAGCGCGCTCGCCGCCAACGGCCTCGCCGCCTACGCCTTCGCCAACACCTTCTTCGCCCCGGCCGCGGCCGCGGCCGCCTGGGGGCTCGCCGAGCTGGTGCTGCACGGCAAGGTCTCGGGCGTCGGCCTGGCCTCGGGCGCGGTGGCCGGCATGGTGGCCATCACGCCGGCCGCCGGCTTCGTCACCCCGCTCGCCTCGCTCGGCCTGGGCGCGGTGGCCGCCATGGCCTCCTTCTTCGCCGTGCGGCTCCGCCCGCGGCTCGGCCTCGACGACTCGCTCGACGTCTTCGCGGTGCACGGCGTGGCCGCCACGCTCGGCGCGCTCCTCACGGGCGTCCTGGCCAGCAAGGCGGTCAATGACGCCGGCGCCGACGGCAGCCTGGCGCTCCTCGGCGTGCAGGCGGTCGGCGTGATCGCCACCTTCGCCTGGTCCGGCGTCCTCTCCTTCGGCCTGCTCAAGCTGGTCGGCCTGGTGACGCCGCTGCGCGCCGACGAGCAGGACGAGTGGGGCGGCCTCGACCAGTCGGAGGCCGGCGAGCGCGGCTACCTCTCGGCCGACGAGACCTCGATGGCGGCCTGATCCGCTCGGCCCACGGGCCGTGCAGGGCGAGGCCCCGGTCGGCGACGGCCGGGGCCTCCGCGCGTCCGGGGGGTGGCGCCGGCGACGGCGCGGCCGTCAGCCCTGGAGCTGCGACAGCACCGTGTCGAAGACGAAGAGCTCGAGCCGGTCGCGCGCGGCGGGCTCGAGGCCAGCCAGCTGGAAGGAGACGCGCACGTTGCCGGCGAGCGGCTTCACGTCGGCCACCCGCGCCCGGCAGGTGATCGGCTCGGCGCCGGGCAGGCGCAGCGACACGCCCACGTCGTCGCCCATCGGCGGCGCCTTGGTGAGCAGCGCGGAGAAGCCGCCGGTGGAGAGGTCGATGGTGACGGCGCGCTGGTGCGAGGTGAGCAGGTCGAAGTCCACCTGGAGCGCGCGGGCCACGCGCAGCGCCTGGCGCGGGGTCTCGCCCGCCTTGAGCGTCAGCCGCTGGGCGGCGAGGAGCGCCCGGGCCAGCTCGTCCCGGCCGGCCCGGTAGGCCGCCCCCTCGGCGGCCGAGAGCTGGCCGCGCCGCGCCTTCTCGTGGAGGGCGCGGAACTCGGCGAGCCAGGCGGCGAAGCTCATGGTCGGTGCCCCCTAGAGGACCTTCTTCAGCTCGGGCGCCGGCTTGAAGCCGACCGTCTTGGTGGGGGCGATCTGGATCTCGGCGCCGGTGCGCGGGTTGCGGCCGACGCGCCCCGCCCGCTTCTTCACGGTGAAGGTGCCGAAGCCGGGCATGACGAACCGCTTGTCCTTGCGGATGCCCTTGCCGAGCAGCTCGAAGACGGCGTCCACCACCTGCGCCACTTGCCGCTTCGAGAGGTCCGGGTGCACGCCCTGCACCTTCTCGATCAGGTCCGCCTTGGTCATGTCGTCGATGCCCCTCTGAAGCGATCCGCGCGAAGCTAGCGAGCCCGTCCTGGGCCGTCAAGGCGCCGTGACGCGGGCGCCGCGCATACCACGGATCGTGACGGCGCGCGCGGCCGGCGCGTGTCGGGGGCGCGCGCGACAGGCGGCGCCGCCGCCGGAGTCGGACGGACCCAGGGTCGGTGACGCGGCGCGAGCGCGCCGGCTCACGAGCCGAGCCGCGCGCTCTTCACCAGCTCGCGCCAGGCCTCGAGCAGCTCCGCCGGGATGGGCGAGGGGCCGGAGAAGAAGAGCCGGTACTGGACTGCGCCGTCGCAGACCGCGTAGGCCCAGCCGTGGCCGCCGCCCGCGTCGGCCTCCTGCATGATGGCGGCGCGGCGGGCCAGCGTGGTGGGGTGGCGCCGGACGCGGGCCAGCCGCTCCTCGCCCTTCTGCAGCGCCTCCTCGGCGGCGGCGAGGCAGGCCTTGGCGTCGTCGAAGCGGGCCTCGACCACCCACGCCTGGAGCCGGGTCGAGCCGCCCGCGTCGAGCGTGAGCCGGCGCGCGTCGCCGCTGGCGCCCCAGGCGGCCGGGGCGTCGAAGCGGAGCCCGCCCACGGTGTAGACGAGCCAGCCGGCCCGCTCCGAGGGCTCGCTCGGCGGCGGCGAGACGACGGCGCGGAGGCTGGCGCAGCCGGCGAGCGCCACGAGCCCGGCGGCGAGCGCCAGCCTGGCGAGGTGGCCCCGCGGCTGCGGGCGGAGGGCGGGGGACGCGCTGCGGTGAGGGCTCGGCATGGCGCCTGGTGTAGGCGCGAAGCGGCGGCCGGGGCAAGCGCCCAGCGGCCGTGCTCGTCTCACGGCCCCTCAGCCCGGCGGCGGCGCGTCGGGGATCTCGAGCAGGAAGCGGGCGCCGGTGAAGATCCGGCCGCCGGCCGCCGGCTGCGTCCGCGGCGGGCTCTCCAGCCGGACGCGCCCGCCGTGCGCCTCGGCGATGCGCCGGGCCACGGGCAGCCCGAGCCCCGAGCCCGGGTGGTGGCGCGCCTCCTCCCGGGCCCGCTGCCGGGCCCGGTGGAACGGCTCGAAGACGCCGGCCGCGTCCGCCTCGGGCACGCCCGGCCCCTGGTCGTAGACGGCGAAGCGGAGCATCCCGGCCTCGCGCGACACCTCCACCAGCACCTCGCCGCCGCCGGGTGAGAACTTCACCGCGTTGGAGACCAGGTTCATGACCGCCTGGCGCAGCTTGCGCGGGTCGGCCAGCACCGGGCGCCCGCCGGCGCGGGCCAGGACCACGTTGAGCCGGGCGTCCTTGATGAACGGGCGCAGCTCCTCGATGACCCCATCGGCCAGCGCGTCGGCGTCCACCGGCTCGGGCGACAGCGGCGCCCGCTCCGAGCCCAGGCAGGCGAAGTCGGCCAGGTTCTCGACGAGCCTCGTGAGCCGCGCCACCGACACGAGCATGGTCTCGACCACGCGCCGCTGCGGCGATGAGAGGGGGCCGAGCTTCTCGCTCTGCAGGATCTTGAGGTACCCGGCGAGCGGCGTGAGCGGCGTCGAGACCTCGTGCGCCAGGTCGCGCATGAAGGCGCCGCGCGCCCGCGCCGCCTCGTCCGGCGCCTCCTTCGGGCCGCCGTCGTGGGAGTGCTCCGACATGGGACGAATCATAGCGGCCGCGAGGCCCACCAGCCGCGCGCCAGGGCGGCCAGCCCATCCGGCGTGTTGAGCGCCGGGTCGTCCAGGACCTCGTCGAGCAGCGCCCGGAGCCCCTCGCCGACGTGCGGCCCCGGGCCGCAGCCGAGCAGCGCCATC
>DASTGK010000429.1:0-11509 GCA_035719085.1 Anaeromyxobacteraceae bacterium | reverse complement strand
TACCTTTGAGCCGCATCGTTTGCTCAACGATCGATTCCATGGGGGCGCCCAACTCTGGATCGAACCAGGTCCGGCTGGCGGTGGTGCCGCTGTCCAGAGTCAAGTGACCTTGGCCATCGCTGTCCTGGGGCGGGATCCCCCCCGGCGCCAGCGCCAGCTTCGGCGGCGCGGCGGCCACCGTCGGCGCCGTCACCGCCACCTCGCTCACCGTCGTGGCGCCGGCCCACGCCTTCGGCCCGGTGGACGTCACCGTCGTCAACCCCGACGGCCAGGCCGCCTCGCTCCTCGCCGGCTTCACCTACGCGGCCCCGGCCCCGACCCTCGCCTCGGCCGCGCCGGCCCCCGGCCCCATCGCCGGCGGCACCAGCGTCGTCCTCACCGGGTCGGGCTTCCTCCCCGGCGCCAGCGCCAGCTTCGGCGGCGCCGCCGCGGCGGTCACCGCGCTCACCGCCACCTCCATCACCGTGAGCGCCCCGACCCACGCGGTGGGAACCGCCTCGATCGTGGTCACCAACCCGGACGGCCAGGCCGCCACGCTCGCCGCGGGCTTCACCTACACCGCCCCGGCCCCCACGCTCGCCTCGGTCGCTCCGGCCACCGGCAGCACGGCGGGCGGCAGCCAGGCCTCGCTCGCCGGTACCGGCTTCCTCCCCGGCGCCACCGTCTCCTTCGGCGGCGTGGCCGGCGTGGTGGTGAGCCTCTCGGCCACCGCGGTCACCGTCACGGTCCCGGCCCACGCCGCCGGTCCGGCCGACGTGACCCTCGCCAACCCGGACGGCCAGGCGGCCACGCTCGCCGCCGCCTTCACCTTCGCGGCGCCGGCGCCCACGGTGGACGCGGCCACCCTCTTCACCACCGGCCTCACCCAGTTCAACACCGCCCACGGCGAGGTGCTCGCCGCCATCACCGCCCGCAAGGCCGGCAACCTCACCGGCGCCGCCGCGCTCGACGCCCAGGCCGCCATCGACTTCGCCGCGGCGCGGGCCACCTTCGACCAGCTGAAGGCCCTGTTCCCGGCCTTCGCCCAGCTGGACCAGGCGACCTTCCTGGCCGGCCGGTCGAGCTACGAGATCGGCAACATCTCGAAGCTCCTCTCCGACTACGTCGACGCGCAGGCGCGGCTCGACGCCTTCGAGCTGGCCTTCCCGGCGTCCACCTTCATGGACCAGGCCGCCTACTTCGACGGGCGGGCCCGCTTCCACCAGGTGGACTACGCCGGCGCGCTGCCGCAGTTCCAGAAGTCGCTGGCGGTCAACGCCGCCGGCACCTTCGCCGACAACGCGCAGTTCTACGTGGGGCGCACCTGGTTCGAGCTCGGCTTCGCGCTCAAGAACGTGGTGCCGCCGCCGCTCCTCAACTCGGCCGCCTGGCTCCAGGCCAAGGCCGACTTCCAGGCGGCCGAGGCGGAGCTGGCCAAGGTGGAGGTGCTCTACCCGCTCAGCGTGTACATCGACGAGGCGCGCTACTACGAGGGCGCGGCCTACTACGAGGAGCCCGTCGACATCACCCTCTCCAACCTGGTCCGCATCGCCAACCTGGAGAAGGCGGAGCTCCTGCTCACCCAGGTGATCAACACGCCGCTCAGCGTCTTCATCACCGCGGCCCACTACTGGCGCGGCAAGGCCGAGTACACCCACTCGTTCGAGACGGCCACCAAGGGGCTCAAGAACCAGGTCGACCTGGCGGCGGCGCTCGCCGACATGAACGCGGTCCAGCCGCCCGACGTCTACGCCGACAACGCGCTCTACTTCGTGGCCAAGATCTACGTCTACCTGGTGGTGACGCCCGGCACGATCGGCGTCTGCCTCGGCGGGACCGGCCTGCCGCCCACCTCGGCCTGCGGCGCGGTGACGGCGCTCGACACGCTCAAGGCGACCAACCCGCTCTACGCGCTCAGCACCTACCCGGCCCTGGCGCGCGCCTACGTCGGCCTCAACCTGAAGGGCTGCACCTGCCCGTGAGCCGGCCCCGCGCCGGTCACCCGCCCAGCCGCGGGTGGTCGGCGCGCCAGGCGGCGATCCCCTCGCCGCGCTCGCGCCGCTCCTCCGCCAGGTGCTGGCGCACCGCCGCGTCCAGCCGCGGATCGGCGAGGGCGTGGCAGCTCCAGGTCTCGGCCGGCTCGAAGCCGCGGGCCAGCTTGTGCTCTCCACCCGCCCCCCCCTCGAAGCGCGCCACGCCGCGCCCGATGCACTCGGCGATGGAGTGGTAGAGCGCCACGTTGAAGTGGAGGAACGGGTGGTCCTCGACGTTCCCCCAGTAGCGGCCGTAGAGGACGCCCGGCGAGGCGAGGTTGAAGGCCATGGCGACGCGCCGCCCGTCGCGCCGCGCCTCGACCACCTCGACGGCGTCCGGCATCCCGGCGATGACCCGCTCGTAGAAGGACCGGTTCACCCAGCGCATGCCCCAGGTCATCCGGTCCGTGGCCGCCCGGTGCAGCTCGAAGCAGGCGCGGCCCCAGCCGGCCGGATCGCGCCCGAGCTCGTCGCCGCGCACCGTGCGGATGGCGATCCCCTGCTCGGCGGGCGCCCGCAGCTCGCGCCGGATGGCGGTGCGCCGCTTCGACGGGAAGCGCGCCAGGAAGGCCTCGAGGTCGGCGTAGCCGGCGTTCTGCCAGTGGTACTGGAAGTCGAGGCGCCGGGCCAGGCCGGCCGCCTCGAGCTCCGCGGCCTCCTCGGCCAGCGGGAAGAGGACGTGCACGCCGCCCGCCCCCTCCGCGGCGGCGAGCGCCTGCGCCGCCTCGACGAGCCGGGGCACCAGCGCCGGCCGGTCCTCGCCCGGCGCCACCAGCAGCCGCCGCCCGGTGACCGGCGTGGCGGGCACCGTGATGGAGAGCTTCGGGTAGAAGGGGAGGCCCGCGCGGGCCGCCGCCGCCGCCCACTCCCAGTCGCGCGAGAAGTCCCCCTCCGAGCCGTCCTTCAGCCAGGCCGGCGCCGCCGCCACCAGCCGGCCGGCCCGGAAGAGCACCAGGTGGCGCGGCCTCCAGCCGGCGCGCGGCCCGGCGGCGCCGCTCCGCTCCAGCGCCTCGAGGAAGGCGTGGCGCACGAAGGGGCTCGCCGCCACCGGCTCGTGCGCCGTGAGCGCGTCCCAGGCCTCCGCCGGCACCTCCGAGATCGACCCGAGGACGCGGACCTCGCTGCGCGGGATGAGGACGCCTGTGGCCGGCACGGGGACCCTTCATAGCGGAGCGGCCCCGCCCCGCGCCACGAGCCGACGCGGCGCGGCGCGTGCGCCCGGCCCGGCCGCGCCCCCGGAAAGGTCGGCTCGGGCGGCGGACGGCACCGTTACATGGTTGGTCGGATGAGGCTGGCGACCCTGAAGGACGGCTCCCGCGACGGCCGGCTGGTGGTGGTGCGCCGCGACGGCCTGGCGGCCGCCGAGGCGGGCCGCATCGCGCCGACCCTCCAGGCTGCGCTCGATCGCTGGGACGAGGCGGCGCCCCGGCTGCGGGCGCTCGCGGCCGACCTCGACGCCGGCCGCGCCGACGGCGCCCCGCTCGATCCGCGCGCCGTCGCCGCCCCGCTGCCGCGCGCCTACGAGTGGATCGACGGCTCGGCCTACCTGAACCACGTGCGGCTGGTGCGCCGGGCGCGCGGCGCGGCCCCTCCGCCGACGCTCGAGATCGACCCGCTCGTCTACCAGGGCGGCTCGGGCGTGCTGCTCGGCCCGACCGACCCCATCCCGCAGGGCGACCCGTCCTTCGGCCTCGACTTCGAGGGGGAGCTCTGCGCCGTCCTGGGCGACGTGCCGCTCGGCACGGCGGCCCGCGACGCGCTCGGCCACGTCCGGCTCCTCTGCCTCGCCAACGACGTCTCGCTGCGCGAGCTCATCCCGGCCGAGCTGGCCAAGGGGTTCGGCTTCTTCCAGTCGAAGCCGGCCACCGCCTTCTCCCCGTTCGCCGTCACGCCGGACGAGCTCGGCGAGGCCTGGCGCGGCGGCCGCGCCCACCTCCGGCTCACGGTGAGGCTCGACGGCGAGGTGGTGGGCGACCTCGACACCGGGCCGGAGATGCACTTCTCCTTCGCCGACCTCGTCGCCCACGCCGCCCGCACCCGCGCCCTGACGGCCGGGACCCTCGTCGGGTCGGGGACCGTCTCCAACGCCGATCCGGCGCGCGGCGTCTCCTGCCTGGCCGAGCGGCGCGCCCGCGAGCTGATCGACTCCGGCGCGCCCCGCACGCCCTGGCTGAAGCCGGGCGACCGGATCGAGCTCGAGGCGCGCGACGCCGGCGGCCGCAGCCTCTTCGGCACCATCGACCAGCGGGTGATCCCGTGACCTACCGCCTCCACGGCTACTGGCGCTCCTCCTCGTCCTGGCGCGTCCGCATCGGCCTCGGCCTCAAGGGGCTCGCCTGGGAGTACGCCGCCGTCAACCTGCTCGCCGGCGAGCAGGACGCGCCGGCGCACGTGGCCCGCAGCCCCATGCACCAGGTGCCGCTGCTCGAGGTGGTGGAGCCGGGGCGGGCGACGGTCTGGCTGGTCCAGTCGATGGCCATCCTGGAGTGGCTCGACGAGGTCCACCCGGAGCCGCCGCTGCTGCCGGCCGACGCGCTCGGCCGCGCCCGGGTGCGCGCGCTCGCCGAGCACGTCAACTCCGGGATCCAGCCCTACCAGAACGCGGCCGCGCTCGGCTGGCTGCGGGCCCGCCTGCCCCACGGCGGCGAGCGCGAGTGGGCCGCCCACTGGATCGCCCGCGGCCTCGGCGCGCTCGAGGCGGCGGTGCAGGAGGGCGCCGGCCGCTTCGCCCACGGCGATCGGCCGGGGCTGGCCGACTGCTACCTCGTGCCCCAGCTCCAGGCGGCGCGCCGCTTCGGCGTGGACGTGGCCGCCTTCCCCGCCCTCCTGCGGATCGAGGCGGCCTGCGCCGCGCTCCCGGCCTTCCAGGCCGCCCACCAGGACCGGCAGCCCGACGCGCCGCCGCCCGACCGGAGGACGCCGTGACCTCGCCCTACGCCCCCCTGGGCCTCCTCGGCGTCGAGGCGCTCCACTACTACGTGCACGATCTCGAGCGGAGCCGCCGCTTCTACACCGAGCGGATGGACTTCGCCGAGGTGGCGGTGAGCTCGCCCGCGCTGGAGCGCGACGGCCGGCAGCGCTCCGCCCTCTTCCAGGCCGGCGACGTGCGCGTCCTCTGCTCGGCCCCGGCCGGAGAGGGCGGGCGCGCCTGGCGCTGGCTGCGCGTCCACCCGGACGGCGTCGGCTCGGTGGTCTTCGCGGTGGAGGACGCGGCCCGCGCCTTCGCGCTCCTCGAGGAGCGCGGCGGCACGCCCACCGCCGACCTCGCCACCTTCACCGACGAGGGCGGCACGCTCCGCTCCTTCGCCATCACCACCCCCTTCGGCGACACCACCTTCCGCTTCGTGGAGCGGCGCGGCTACCGCGGCCCCTACCCCGGGCTCGCCGCGCACGAGGCGCCGCGCGGCGGCCGGAACGCCTTCGGCTTCGGCCGCATCGACCACCTCACCTCCAACTTCCGCACCATGAAGCCGGCGCTCCTCTGGATGGAGCACGTGCTCGGCTTCGAGGAGTTCTGGGAGGTGACGTTCCACACCCGCGACGCCGCCGGCGCCCGGCAGCGGGCGCGCGAGGCGCAGGCCGGGTCGGGCCTCTCCTCGGTGGTGATGCGCGACCCGCGCTCCGGCGTGAAGTTCGCCAACAACGAGCCGCGCCGGCCGGCCTTCCGCTCCTCGCAGATCCACCTCTTCGTCGAGGACAACCGGGGCGACGGCGTCCAGCACGCGGCGCTCACGGTCGCCGACATCCAGGGGGCAGTGCGCGGCCTGCGGGGGCGCGGCGTCGACTTCATGCCCACGCCGGGCACCTACTATGACCTGCTGCCGGAGCGGCTGGCGCGGACCGGCGTCGGCCGGATCGAGGAGCGGATCGACGACCTGCGGGAGCTCGGCGTGCTGGTCGACGGCGCCGGCCCGGGCTCCTACCTGCTGCAGATCTTCCTGCGCGACTCGGCCGGGCTCTACCACGAGCCGGCGGCCGGCCCGTTCTTCTACGAGATCATCGAGCGCAAGGGCGACCAGGGGTTCGGCGCGGGCAACTTCCGCGCCCTCTTCGAGTCGATCGAACGGGAGCAGGAGAAGGAGCAGGAGCGGGGCGAGCGGCGCTGAGGGGCGTCGCGGAGGTCGCATGCTGGAGCGGATGGTCCAGGGCGAGGTGCCGCCCAAGCACCACACGGCGCTGCGCGACCGCGAGGGGCGGCTGCGCTACGAGGAGGCCTACACCCGCGCCGGCTTCGACGGCCCCTACACCCTCGCCTACCACGCGGGCCGGCCGCACGCGGTCCACGCCGCCGAGGCGGGACACGGCTGGCGCCTCCCCGAGCCGGCGGGGCCGCGGCCGCTCGCCCGCCGCCACTACCGCACGCAGGCCCTCCCGCCGCGCGGCGGCCCGGCGGTCGACGCCCGCACGCCGCTCCTCTGGAGCGCCGAGGTGACGCTCGGCCTCGTCACCCCCGACGCCGAGGATCCGGTCTACTTCCAGAACGGCGACGCCGACGAGCTCTTCTTCGTGGCCGAGGGGGGCGGCCTGCTCCGCTCGCCGCTCGGCGACCTGGCCTTCGGCGCCGAGGACTACGTGGCGGTGCCGCGCGGCCTGCTCCACCGCTTCCTGCCCGGCCCCGGGCCGCAGCGCTGGCTCTGGCTCGAGCTGCAGCACCTGCACCTGCCGGCGCAGTGGCGCAACGAGACCGGCCAGCTGCGCATGGACGCCCCTTACTGCCACCGCGACTTCCGGCGCGTCGCCTGGCAGCCGCCGCGCGACGAGGGGCTGCGCCAGGTGGTGGTGAAGCGGGCCGGCGCCTTCCACGGCCAGCGGCTCGATCGCTCGCCGCTCGACGTGGTCGGCTGGGACGGCGCGGTCTACCCGTTCGCCTTCCCCATCCTGGCCTTCCAGCCGCGCGCCGGCCTCGTCCACCTGCCGCCCACCTGGCACGGCACCTTCGCCGCCCGCGGCGCGCTCGTCTGCTCCTTCGTGCCGCGCCCGCTCGACTTCCACCCCGAGGCGATCCCCTGCCCCTACCCGCACGCCTCGGTCGACGTCGACGAGCTGCTCTTCTACGCCCGCGGTCAGTTCACCAGCCGGCGCGGCGTCGGCCCGGGCTCGCTCTCGCACCACCCGGCCGGCGTGATGCACGGGCCGCACCCGGGCGCCTACGAGGGGTCGATCGGCGCCCGCACGACCGACGAGCTGGCGGTGATGCTCGACTGCGCCCTGCCGCTCCAGCCGACCCCGGCGGCGCTGGGCGTCGAGGACGCCGGCTACGACGAGAGCTTCGCCGGCTAGGAGCGGTCAGAAGGCCTGCCACTGCAGGCCGAGCGTCATCGTCGGATCGACCGACTGCGCGCCGCGCAGGCGCGTGAAGACCGGCAGCTGGCCGCGCAGCGAGGCGAAGAGGCCGGGCGCCACGTTGACCGAGACGGCCGGCGCCGCGGCGAGCACGAGGCCGCCGGTGTCGGCCACGTCGGCCCCGGCCGCCCGGTCGGCCCAGGCCTCGCGCCCGTCGAGCCCGAGCGCCACCGAGACGCGCGGGTGGACGTCCCACTCCCCCTGCACCGTCCAGAGGAGGGCGCCGCCGTAGCGGTAGCCGTCGGCGTTGAGCGTGCGGACGCGGCCGGTGAGCGAGGCGACCGCCGCGAGGTCGCCCTGGCCGTACCGGTAGAGCAGGCCCGCGTACGGCCCGAAGGCGCCGGTGCCGAGCTGGCCGTGCTCGTCGAGCGTGGCCTTCCTCGGGCCCGTGGGCAGCGAGGTGCCGAGCGAGAGCCCGAGCGCCTGGGCGCGCCGCGCCCCCAGGTCGGCCGAGGTGAAGGGGAACCAGCGCACGCCCACGTCGACGTCGCCGAGGCCGAGCTCGTCGCTCACCGGCGCGGCCGGGCCGGCGCCGACGGTGGCCATCGTCTTCTGCGTGAGCGGGACCGCCAGCGCCAGGTTGAGCCGGTCGGCCGGGCTCCAGACCGCGCCGAGCCGGAGCGTCTGCTGCGTCAGCCGGTCGGTGAGGCCAGGCCCGGCGTCGCTCGCCGCCCGGACGCGCAGCCACTCGGCGTCGACCGTGAGCCGGAGCGCCCCGGCCATGGCCGGCGCCTCGCTGGCGGCGAGGAGCGGGTCGCCGCAGGCGCAGACCGAGCAGGCCCGGGCGGGCTGGGGCGCGATCGCCGCGACGAGGGCGGCCGCGAGGGCGAGTCGGATCGGCGCGGGCATCGGGTCCTCCGGGGCGGGGCGGGGCGCTCCACACGGATAGACACCCGGCGTGCGCCGGGCCCGTCCCTCGACCGCAGGACCACACGCCCGGGACCGCCCGGGCGGGGGCTACCCGCCGGCGATCTCGGCCTGGCGCGCCGCCGTGAAGGCGATGTGCAGGTTCTGGCCGCGCTTGTCGAGGAAGAGGCGCAGGCCGTCCTCGTAGTGGCGGCGCACCGAGGTGAAGAGCTCGTGGTAGACGGGCTGAAGCGCCGCCGGCGTCGGCTCGGCCAGCTCGAAGTCCTCGTGGCCGAAGAGGTTGACCACGTAGCGCCCCTCGATCTTCTTGAACCGGATGCGGAGCGGGATGGCGTCGGTCACCTTGTCGGAGGTGATGCGCAGCCGGACGCCGAAGTGCCAGTAGGTGTCCTCGTCGAGGTGCATCGCGTCCTTGACGTCGGTCGGGCCGTCGCCGACGCGGACGCCCCCGACCGGCTCGAAGGCCACCAGCTCGCGCGGGCCGCCGAGGTAGTCGGCGAGGCCGCGGGCGAAGGTCGCGGCGAAGAAGACGCAGTCGGAGCGGTAGTCGCTGAACCGCTTGCGCGCCTCCTCGAAGGCGGTGCAGAGGTCCTGGTAGCGGGTCGTCGTGGTCGGGCTCACGGTCACCTCGGGCGTGTAGGGGCGCGCGAGATTAACATCCCGGCGCCCCGGCCGTATCATCCGCCGAATGTCCTATCTCCCGTCGGCCTTCCCCGGTCGGCCCTGCTGGGCCGAGATCGATCTCGACGCCCTCTCCGCCAACGTCCGCATCATGAAGTCCCGGGCCGCCCCGGCCCGGCTCTACGCCGTGGTCAAGGCGAACGCCTACGGCCACGGCGCCGTCGCCTGCGGGCGCGCCGCCCTGGAGGCCGGGGCCTCGGGCCTCGCCGTCGTCTGCGTCGACGAGGGGGAGGAGCTGCGCCGCGCCGGCGTCACCGCCCCCATCCTGGTGGTCGGCCACACCCCGCCCTCCGACGCCGAGCGGGTGGTGGCGCTCGGCCTCATGCCGACGGTCGGCGCGCCCGAGCTGGCCGAGGCCCTCTCGCGCGTCGCCTCGGCCGGGGGCGCCAGCGTCGCCATCCACCTCGAGGTGGAGACGGGCCTCAACCGGCACGGCCTCCTGCCCGAGCCCTGCGTGGCGCTCGCCGAGCGGGCCCGGTCGATGCCCGGGATCGAGGTGCGCGGCCTCTTCACGCACTTCGCCGCCGCCGAGGAGGGCGACCAGCGCTTCACGCGCCGCCAGTTCGACGTGCTGCGCCGCGTCGCGGAGCGGCTCCCCTGGATCGCGGAGCGCCACTGCTCGGCCTCGGCGTCGGTCTTCATGGACCACGAGATGGCGCTCGACGCGGTGCGCGCCGGCCTCGCCCTGTACGGCTACCGGCCGGCCCCCTGGTGCGGCACCGACGAGGAGCTGCGGCCGGTGCTCTCGCTCCGGGCCCGGGTGGCGCGGCTCCTCGACGTGGAGCGGGGCGCCACGGTCGGCTACGGCCGCACCTGGGCCGCCACCCGCCCGGCCCGAATCGCGCTCGTCATGTGCGGCTACGCCGACGGCTACCGGCGCAGCCTCGGCGGCCGGGCCCACCTGCTCCTGCGGGGGCGGCGGGCGCCGGTGGTGGGGCGCGTCGCCATGGACATGTGCATGGTGGACGTGACCGCGGTGCCGGAGGTGGCGGTCGGCGACGTGGCGACGCTCATCGGCCGCGACGGCGCCGAGGAGGTGACCGCCGACGAGCTGGCCAGCCTCGGCGACACCATCTCCTGGGAGATCCTGGCCGGGATCTCGGCCCGCGTGCCGCGCCTCTACCTGCGCGGCGGGCGCGTCGTCGAGGCGAGCCGGCTGGCCGAGCGGGTGCCGCGGCCGGCCTGACGAGCGGGCGGCGGATCGGGTATAAGAACGCCTCTTTCCCGGAGGTTCTCCGCTCCCGTGGCTCCCGTCACCCGCATCGAGATCGCCACCCGCCCCGGCTTCGCCGACAGCCGCGGCCTCTCCGTCGCCCGCGCCATCCGGGAGCACCTCGGGATCGCCGTCGGCGCCGTCCGCACCCGCGACGTCTTCCACGTCGAGCCGGCCCTCCCCGAGGCCGAGGCGCGGCGGGTCGCCGAGGAGCTGGCCGGCCCGGTGGTGCGCCAGGGGGCGGTCGGCCGCGTCGAGGACGGCCCCTTCGACGTGGCCGTCTCGGTCGCCTACAAGCCGGGCGTCACCGACCCGGTCGGCAAGAGCGCCCGCGTCGCCATCGAGGACCTGCTCGGCCGCCCGCTCGGCGAGCACGCCGCCGTCTACGCGAGCCGCGTCTACCTGCTCTCCGGCGTGGGCGAGGCCGAGGCGGCGCGCATCGCCACGAAGCTCCTCGCCAACGAGGTGATCGAGAAGATCGGCGTCCAGGGCTTCGCCGCCTGGCAGGCCGCGCCGCCCGACCTCTCGGTGCCGCGCGTCGCCGAGCACGCCCCCCGGCCGCCGGCCGAGATCCCGCTCGCCGGCCTCGACGACGCGGCGCTGACCCGGCTGTCGCGCGAGAAGCTGCTCGCCCTCACGGTGGAGGAGCTCCAGGCCATCCGCGACTTCTTCGGCCGCGCCGCCGCCGACCCGCGCCGGAAGAAGGCCGGCCTGGGCGCCGCCCCCACCGACGCCGAGCTGGAGTGCCTGGCCCAGACCTGGTCGGAGCACTGCAAGCACAAGATCTTCAACGCCACCATCTCCTACAAGGAGCCGGGCAAGCCGGCCGAGGAGATCCGCTCGCTCTTCAAGCAGTACATCCGCGGCACCACGAGCGCGGTGGACGAGGCCATCACCAGGCGCGAGGGGAAGAGCTGGCTCGTCTCGGTCTTCCACGACAACGCCGGCGTCATCGCCGCCACCGAGCGCTACCACCTCGTCTACAAGGTGGAGACGCACAACAGCCCCTCGGCGCTCGACCCCTACGGCGGCGCCATCACCGGCATCGTCGGCGTCAACCGCGATCCGTTCGGCACCGGCCTGGGCGCCGACCTGCTCTCCAACGTCTGGGGCTACTGCTTCGCCCCGCCCGACCGCGAGGGCGAGCTGCCGCCCGGCCTGCTCCACCCCCGCCGCATCCGCGAGGGGGTCCACCACGGGGTCATCGACGGCGGCAACCAGTCGGGCATCCCCTACGGCCGCGGCTGGGAGTTCTTCGACGACCGCTTCCTCGGCAAGCCGCTGGTCTACTGCGGCACGGTCGGGCGGATGCCGGTCCGGAGCGCCGGGCGCCCCACCGAGGTGAAGGCCGCCCGGGCCGGCGACCGCCTCGTCATGGTGGGCGGCCGCATCG
>DASTGK010000428.1:0-4110 GCA_035719085.1 Anaeromyxobacteraceae bacterium | reverse complement strand
CGTCGCCCTGCCGGAGAAGCCGGTGGCGGGCGCGCTGCCCCCCGAGGTTCTCGCCGCGCGCCAGGAGCCCGCGCCGGTCATGCGCAACGACGGGGCGGAGACGCTCTTCGGCGAGGACCTCATCAGCGAGAAGAGCCTCGACGAGGTGATCCTGTCGTACCTGGCCGAGGACCTGGGCGACCGGAAGTAGCGCGACGCCGGCCTTGAGCTCGACCTTGCGGCCGTCGGCGTGGATCTGCCCGGGCTGGTAGGACTGGGCCTGCTGGGAGTACGCGGAGTCGATGTCGTCGTAGACGCCGTTGATGAGGTTGCGCAGCATCTCCTTGTGCTGCTCCTCCATCAGCTCGCGCACCACCTGGGCCAGGTTGTCGGCCGCGACGATGTCGGCGTAGGAGGTCTTCTTCGAGGCGAGGATGTTCCCGCCCACGAACAGGTGCGTGATGATGTGGGGGTTCTCCAGGCCCGAGTCCTCGGTCTGGATGTGGTACATCTTCCCCTTGTGCTTGATGTTGTGGTTGAACCCCACAACCATCTTCTTCACGTCGCCTGGCATCGCGCCCGACTGTAGCGCCGCGAGCCCACACCGGCAAGGTTCGAACGGGAAAACTCCCCGCGAGTTCGCGGAGGTGCGCCCCGCCCGAGCCCGGGCGGCGGTCAGACGTCGACGTGCTCGGCCGCCTCGACGGGCCGGCCGAGGAACCGGCCGGCCACCGCCAGGAAGCGATCCGGCGCGTCGGTGACGAAGAAGCGGTGGCGGGCCGGCGGGCCCGGCGGGACGTCGAGCCGCGCCTTCACCTCGGCCGCCACCGTCTCGGCGCTGTCGACGAGCGCCACGCCCGGCAGCTCGGCGGCGATGGCCCCCTTGAGCAGCGGGTAGTGCGTGCAGCCGAGGACGAGCGCGTCGATCCGCTCCCCGGCGAGGGGCGCGAGGTAGCGGCGCACCACGCCGCGCACCACCTCGTCGCCGGCGTCGGTCCAGCCCTCCTCGGCGAGCGGCACGAAGAGGGCGCAGGCCTGCGACACCACGCGCGCGTCGGGGCGGGCGGCGCGGATGGCCGCCTGGTAGGCGCCGCTCGCCACCGTGCCCGGCGTGCCGATGACGCCGATGCGCCCGGTGCGGCTGGTGCGGACGGCGGCGCGGGCGCCCGGCTCGACCACGCCGAGCACCGGCACCTTCACCTCGGCGCGCAGGGCCGGGAGCGCCACCGCCGACACGGTGTTGCAGGCGACGACCAGCAGGTCGAGCCCCTGCCCCATGAGGAAGCGGGCGTTGCGGAGCGCGTACTGCGTCACCGTCTCCGCCGACTTGGTGCCGTAGGGGACGCGGGCGGTGTCGCCCAGGTAGACGGTGTCGGCGCCGGGGAGGGCGTCGAGGATGGCGCGCTGGACGGTGAGTCCGCCGACGCCGGAGTCGAAGATGCCGATGCGAGCCACGGGGGGCGCATCATACGCCCCTCGCCTCGGGGCGCCAGCGGCGCCCCTCCACGCCCGGCGGCGCGCGCCGAAGATGCCGCGGGCGCCGTCCGTGGAGGAGCGGCGCCCGCGGGTGGCCAGGCCTCAGCGGCGGACGATCACGGGCAGGTGGGCACGGGCAGCGTGAAGAGCGTCGGCGCGAAGCCGCCCGCGCCGGTCTGGCTGCCGAAGTGCTGGAGCGTCTTGTTGCAGGCGTCGAAGACGAGGGCGTTGTCGGAGACGCGGAGCCCCTTCAGCCGGACCGTGTAGCTGTCGAGGTCGAGCTGATCGCGGAAGGTGAGCGAGGGGAGCGGATCCGAGCAGCCGGCCGTGCCGCTCGCCACGAGCGTGCCGAGCGAGTCGGTGAGCGTGTAGGTGATGTTGGGGCTCCCGGCGGCGGCGCAGCTCGCGTAGAGCGTGCCGGGCGTGCCGAAGGCGAGGTCGGCGAAGACGTCGAGCGGCGCCTGGACGCCCTCCAGGTGGGCGGTGGGCGCGGTGACCGTCGAGTTGGCCAGCACGTCCACCGAGACGCTCGTCTGGTAGACGAGCACGCTGCTGCGGTAGCCGAGGAGCGTGATGGTGCGCGTGCCGATGGGCAGGCCGTGGACCACCGCGCCCTGGACGTAGGCCCCGCCGCCGGCCGGGCCGGTGCAGGCGATGTCGAAGGTGCCGGCCGCGGAGCTGACCCGGACGGTGTCGACGTCCGACTCCGGGCAGATCCCCGAGGTGTTCACCGCGCCGAGGCTGGCGTCGTAGGTGACCGAGCCGGACGACGGCACGCCGCCCGCCTGCGTGTGGCGGATGAAGTCCCAGTAGACGTTCACGTCGCCGCCGGGCGTCGAGTTCGTGCTGGAGACGAAGCAACCGGTCCCGAGCAGGGCGGTGGCGGTCAGGGCGAGCAGTCTCATCGGTTCCTCCGAGGTCAGGGCCACGCTTGGCCGGTCATCACCGGTCGAGAGCAACCGGTATGCCACGGCCGAAGAGCCCGGAAATCCTGCGCTTCCGATAGGGGCCTGCGAGCCCCGGCGCCACGTCCGTGGCGGCTCGGCACAGTGTACCGCGCGGGGCGGGGGCAGGATCGGCCCGCTCGCGCGTTCATGTTAGAAAAACGCACCCATTTCGCCGTCCTGCGAGCCCCGCCCATTCCATGATCCTGCCCGCCGCCCTGCCCCTCCCCCTCGCCGCCGCGGCCGAGGGGCCCAACTACGTCGAGATCGTCTCCAACGCCGGCCTCGTCGGCCAGGGGGTGCTCCTCCTGCTCGCGACCGCCTCGGCCGTCTCCTGGGCCATCATCGCGAAGAAGCTCCTGCAGGTGCGGCGCGCCGAGGCGGAGTCGGCCAAGTTCCTCTCCGTCTTCTGGCAGTCGAAGCGGTTCGACGCCATCTACCAGGCGGCCGAGCAGCTCGGGGCCTCGCCGCTCGGCGCCGTCTTCCGGGCCGGCTACGTCGAGCTCTCCAAGGTGACGCAGAAGAAGGACGGCGAGGGGGGCATGCACGACCAGCTCGGCGGCCTCGAGAACGTGGAGCGGGCCCTGAAGCGCGCCGCCTCGTCGGAGGTGACGGCGCTCGAGCGGCGCGTCTCCTTCCTCGGCACCACCGCCAGCGCCGCCCCGTTCGTCGGCCTGTTCGGCACGGTCTGGGGGATCATGCGGGCCTTCCACGAGATCTACCAGATGGGCAACGCCAACCTGGCCACGGTGGCGCGCCCCATCTCCGAGGCGCTCATCGCCACCGCGGTCGGCCTCTTCGCCGCCATCCCGGCGGTGGTGGCCTACAACTACTTCATCTCCAAGATCCGGGTGCTCGACGGCGAGATGCAGAACTTCTCGTCCGACTTCCTCAACATCGTGCGGCGCCACTTCTTCGCCTAGCGGAGCCACGCGTGGGCCTCTCGTCCGGCGGCTCGGGCCGCACCACCCTCACCGAGATCAACGTCACGCCGCTCGTCGACGTGATGCTGGTGCTCCTCATCATCTTCATGGTCACCGCGCCGCTCATCCAGCAGGGCGTGCAGGTGAACCTCCCCGAGGTGCGCGCCAAGGCCATCGACGCCGACGAGCAGAAGCTGGTCCTCTCCATCAAGGCCGACCGGACGCTCTGGCTCGGCGGCGGCGACGAGGCGGCCCGCGTGCCGCCCGACCGGCTGGAGGAGGTGCTGCGCACCAACGCCCGCGCCCAGAAGGAGAAGGAGCTCTTCCTCATGGCCGACAAGGCGCTGCCCTACGGCGTGGTGGTCGACGTCATGGCCACGGTGCAGCGGGCCGGCATCACCAACGTCGGCATGATCACCAACCCGGCGCCGGAGCGGGTCCGGCCCAAGGCCCAGCGGGAGGCGTCGGCGCAGTGAGCCTGGCCGCGAGCGCGCTCCACCGGAAGGACCGGATCTGGCCGGCCGTGGCCGCCTCGGTGGCGGTGCACCTGGCCGTCGGCTGGGTGGCGGTCCGAAACCGACAGCATGCGGCAGGCAGCGGGATTGGCTACCTGCACATGACCTTCACGGTCGAGCACCAACACGCCGTTGAACATCGTCTCTATGATCTGATTGGCGGCCAAGGCCGGGGTGATATCACGCAGGTGATAGACCCAGACGGCGTGAGCCGAGATAGCGGTGAATCCGAGGATGCCGAGGTAGCCGAGGGGGTACACGGGCGGGCCGTAC